>JBGCFJ010000490.1:0-3266 GCA_045106885.1 Saprospiraceae bacterium | reverse complement strand
CACGAAGACCTCGACACGGGGCAAATGTATTATGGCAAAAGAAGTAAAATTGGTTTCATTCCGATGTCCGCAGAATCAATGTATATGTTTTTAGTTTCCTATGAAGGAGACGATAATCCGTATATTGATAAATCCAGATTTGTACCGATGATGAAGGATTATCTGTCTGAATTTCAGGCGGTGAAAATAGCTCAAGATGCGAGAGCACAACTCAATGATACAGACCTCGTTAATTACCGACCAATCGACGGTTTACACTTGTCGGCCCCGTGGTATAAAAACAGGGTGATTGTTATTGGAGATGGCGCACATGCTACTGCCCCTCAATTGGGTTCTGGAGCAGCCTTGGCCATCGAAGATGGGGTAGTTTTAGTAGAAGAGTTAGAAAAAACGGATAGCGTTGCGGTGGCTTTTGATGCCTTTATGAAACGCCGTTACGAGCGTTGCATGATGGTCGTAAATGGTTCGGAAACCTTGGCTGAATGGGAAAGATTGGAATTTAAAGGAGAATCATTACCAGAAGGAGCGAATCATGGTCAATTAATAGGTAAGGTTATTGGTGGGTTGATGGCGCCTTTTTAATAGTAAAAACAGTAATGATGTAATTGACACATAGACCTAATCAATAATCTTAAAATGAGAAACCTTTTTCTATTTATAGTTATCTCGCTACTGATTGCTTGCCATACCACTTCTGTTCCAGTTGAGACAACTCCTCTTATGAAATGGTCAGAAACGCAAAAGGGTAATCATAACCTTATACACAACGAGGGCGGACAGACCTTAGGCTATTCCCCCAAATCAGGAGTGAAAATACTCAAGGAGGAAGGCTTGGCTTTTAAGGATTTAAATAAAAATGGTACACTCGACCCTTATGAAGATTGGCGGTTGCCAATAGATACTCGGGCAAAAGATTTGGCTACTCGACTAAGTATTGAAGAAATCGCAGGTTTGATGTTGTATTCTGCTCATCAATCTATTCCTGCTCGTTCAAGAGGCTATTTTGCAGGAACTTATAATGGTCAACCTTTTACAAAAGGAACAACCGACCCAAGTGATTTGACCGACCAACAAAAGCAGTTTTTAAAGGAAGACAATTTGCGGCATGTTTTAATTACTTCCGTCCAAACTCCTGAGATAGCAGCACAATGGAATAATAAATTACAAGCTTTTTGTGAAAGTGTTGGCACGGGCATTCCTGCTAATAATAGTTCGGACCCTAGACATGGTACTAAGGCAAAAGCAGAATATAATGCGGCGGCTGGCGGAGCGATTTCTATGTGGCCTAGTGCTATAGGAATGGCTGCTACATTTGACCCTGATTTGGTGCGAAAATTCGGCGAAATTGCCTCCATAGAATATCGGGCATTGGGCATCACAACGGCCCTTTCTCCACAAGTGGATATTGCGACTGACCCTAGATGGAGCCGCTTTAGTGGGACTTTTGGCGAAAGCCCTTTGCTCTCGGCAGCTATGGGACAAGCCTATTGTGATGGTTTCCAAACTTCATTGGGTGATAAAGAAACCGTAGAAGGTTGGGGATTTGAAAGTGTCAATGCCATGGTGAAACATTGGCCAGGTGGTGGCTCAGGAGAAAGTGGTAGAGATGCCCATTACGGTGCGGGAAAATATGCGGTTTATCCTGGCAATAATTTTGACGACCACTTGATTCCTTTCACCCAAGGTGCTTTCCAGTTAAAGGGTAAAACAAAAATGGCAGCTGCGGTGATGCCTTATTATACCATTTCTCTAGGTCAGGATACAAAGAATGGTGAAAATGTAGGAAATGCTTATAATAGCTACATCATCAATGATTTATTGCGAACTAAATATAAATATGATGGCGTGGTCTGTACGGATTGGGGCGTAACAGGAGACCACAAGGTGCTAGATAGTTTCATCGGTGGTAAATCTTGGGGTGTTGAAAACTTAACAGAAGTTGAACGGCATTATAAAGCGTTAATGGTCGGCGTAGACCAATTTGGCGGTAATAATAAGGCACAACCCATCATTGATGCTTACCAAATGGGCATAAAAGAAATAGGCGAGCCTAAAATGAGGGCCCGAATGGAACAATCTGCGGTTCGTTTATTAAGAAATATTTTTAGAGTAGGCGTTTTTGAAAATCCTTACCTAGATGTCGCAGAAACAAAAGCGACAGTTGGAAAGCCCACTTATATGAAAGCGGGTTATGAAGCTCAATTGAAGTCCATTGTCTTATTAAAAAATCAAAATCAAGTACTACCTATTCCGACTAAAAAAACGGTGTACGTACCTAAAAGGTTTGTACCTGCAAGTCGCAATTTTTTAGGAATGGAAACGCCTTCTTCTACGGATTATCCTGTTAATATAAATTTAGTCAAAAAATATTTTGAGGTAACGGATAATCCAGCTATGGCGGATTTCGCTTTTGTTTTCATCCAAAATCCTTCTGCTACCACAGGCTATGATAAAGCAGACTTGAAAAATGGAGGCAATGGCTATTTTCCGATTAGTCTGCAATACAATGATTATACCGCCACCGAGGCACGGGAGAAAAGTCTAGGAGGCGGAGACCCCTTAGAAGATTTTACGAATAGGGGGTATAAAAACAAAACTGCTAAAACGGCCAATATTACCGATATGGAGTTGGTGAAAACGACCAAAGCAGCGATGAAAGGAAAGCCTGTTATTGTTTCCGTCAATACGGGTAACCCGATGGTGTTTAGCGAAATAGAGAAAGAGGCTACTGCTATCTTATTGAGTTTTGGGGTACAAGACCAAGCTATTTTAGATATACTTTCTGGTCAAGCAGAACCAGCTGCCTTATTACCAATGCAGTTACCAAAAGATATGAGTACCGTTGAAACCCAATCCGAAGATGTACCTTTTGATATGGATTGTCATATAGATACGGAAGGAAATCGCTATAATTTTGGATTTGGTATGAACTGGAAAGGCATCATTAAAGATGACCGTGTGAACCAATTTGCCAATGCTACTAGGCAAAATAACCAATTAGGCACCTATACATTAGTTGTTGAAGGCTATGATTGGGGACCTGCTGCGAATAAAGTCATTTTAAATTTGGCGGAAACGGTTTCAAGTGTACAAAAGGACGACTATTCCATTACGACAAATAAGCAAGCAGCCTGCAAGGGCGAAAAAACGGAGGCCATTTCTGGCGAAAGAACGATTGTAAATGCGCATGTTTCTGATGAAAAAGGGAATAAACTAGCAACAGGCAATCATGTTACATTGGTCTTATCGGTTGCGCCTACTTTGGC
>JBGCFJ010000049.1:0-3851 GCA_045106885.1 Saprospiraceae bacterium | reverse complement strand
TGGAGAAAATTTGACCCCACAAGATATAGTTGCTTCCACCGCTGGGTTCGGTACGATGTTATTGAAAAAATATAAGAAACCATCTGTTGTGATTGGTAGAGATGCTCGAATATCGGGTGATTTGGTGAATAGTTTGGTCTGTAGTACTTTGCAGATGATGGGGATTGATGTGGTAGATTTAGGCTTATCCACTACACCAACAGTAGAAGTGGCTGTAGTCAAAGAAAAAGCACATGCTGGGATTATTTTAACGGCAAGTCATAATCCAAAAGAGTGGAATGCGTTGAAATTATTGAATAAGAAAGGAGAATTTATTTCCGCTAAGGACGGACAAACTATTCTCAATACTATAAAGAAAGGAGCTATTGAATATGCGCCTGTTGAGAAATTGGGGACTTATCGAAAAGATGATACTTATATCGCAAAGCATATAGATGAGGTGTTGGCGTTACCCTTAGTGAATGCAGAAAATGTAAAAACCAAAAATTTTAAAGTTGTTGTAGATTGCATTAATTCTACAGGAGCTATTTCTCTTCCTCCTTTATTGGAAAAATTGGGCTGTGAAGTCACCTTGTTGAATGAAAAAATGACAGGAGATTTTGCCCATAATCCAGAACCTTTACCTGATCATTTAAGAAGTTTATCTAAAGCAGTAACTGAAGGCAGAGCGCACTTGGGCATTTCAGTTGACCCTGATGTAGATAGACTGGCTTTTGTTTGTGAAGATGGTGAAATGTTTGGAGAAGAGTATACTTTAGTTGCGGTTGCGGATTATGTGCTAAAACACACAAAAGGAAATACCGTTTCTAATTTGTCTTCTACTAGAGCATTAAGAGATGTCACGGAAAAACACGGTGGAATCTATCATGCTTCTGCTGTTGGTGAAGTGAATGTCGTCACTAAGATGAAAGAAGTGAATGCGGTGATTGGTGGAGAAGGAAATGGAGGTATTATTTATCCTGATGCTCATTATGGTAGAGATGCACTTGTTGGAATCGCATTATTTTTATCTCATTTGGCAGATTTTGGGAAGCCTGTTTCCTTTTTGAAATCTACTTATCCAAAGTACACTATTTCTAAAAACAAAATACAATTAACGCCTGAAATTGATATTGACTATTTATTAGCTCGACTTCAGGAGAAATATAAAAATTACGAACTGAATACTATTGATGGTTTAAAGATAGAATTAGATAAAGACTGGATTCACCTTCGGCGATCTAATACAGAACCAATTATTAGAATTTATTCGGAAAGTAACTCTAAAGTGGTTGCGGATAACCTGGCTCGAAAAATACAACAAGATATTCATGAAATTTTAAAAGGGGTTCAAGTATAATTTACGTTATTGAATTTTGTATAAAACTATAAAAAGTGCTTTTAGAACTTAGATTCTGAAAGCACTTTTTTTATAAGGGACGAGGCAATAAATAACCTACCAGAAATGACGAGGTTGTTTTTTCTTTTAGCAAGATGAACAATCGCTGATTGTGAACCGCTTGCGGATGGGCAGCATAACTGCGTAATCTGGCACACTTTATTTCTACCTCGTCACTTAGGCGCTTTTCTCTTTGTCAATTCGTTTAAAAATTGATGCAACTAATTTTATAAGAAAAACCTTATACTAATTGCAAAAAATGACTTCTTTTTTGTTAAATAGCTATTTTTAACTACTTTTGTCTTGCTTTACAATAAACCACTCTTTTTTCTACCCTAAAGAATCGTTCAACTAAGCCTAGTTGGATAATAAACCCGTTTTGTTTTAACTATACAATAAGTACCCAATCAAAATTAAACGACACATTTTATGAAGGACTCTTTTTCCGTTCTGCGGCGTTAAAAATTATCTCCGTAGCTAGGCTATGCAGAGAATGCAGCCCATCCGTAAACGGTTCGAAAACGGTGTTTACTCATCTTGCATAACGAAAAAATAGCCTCTTCAAAAATGACGTTTAATTACGCTTAGGTACTTATATTTTTCTGCTGATTATTAAATTTATTTAATTGAAAATCAATAAGTAAGTTCTCAATGAATAAATGAGAAGATGAATAAATGAGTAAATGGGTCGCCTACCTTAACGAAAACACTTCTAAATTTTAGAGTGGCGTTATCTATTTACTCATTTTCTCCTTTATTCATTTACTCATTGAGAACTTACATCAATAATTCATAAAATATTGGTTTTCACGACGATAAAATTTAAACAGGCTCTTACTTTATACTACTATACCTTTTTTGAATGACTTAAAAAGTCTCAAAGACTTGGGAAGTCTAAATGATTGATTTTGAACCAATAAGACTTACTAAGTTTTGAAAACTTCGCAAGTCTGAACATCAAAATATAAGAATGTATAGTAGTCTATTCTTACTTGTTAAGTAGTCAACAATATTGAACACAAGAAATACTTAGGATTCGGATAGTTACATGCTTGAAAATTTAAACAGGCTTAAAAGTACATTTGCTTATAATTAGAGTCTGTCCGTAAACTTGTGCTTTATGTGTCTAACGTAATCGCCGAATTTATTTGACTGATTCAAAATGCTGACTGTCAGTATTTTATGAACTTGTCAAATAAATTTGGGGGTTACGAGCGGAACAAAATCGACTTTACGAACAGACTCTAATTAACTAATGAAACCTAGAATTTATAATTGAACACACAATAATGGACGAGTTGAAATTCTTAATCGTAGAAGGAAATGCTACTACTGCAGCAAGCCTAGAACAACAGATTGAATCAATTGGCTGCTACCCTGTTAAAACAGTTGATACTGTATTGGCAGCCTTAAAATATGTTGACCGAGAGGTAGTAGATGCCGTCATTGCGAATGTTTTTATAAACGGAAAACCAGAAGGAATTGAGTTGGCGGCCCAATTGAAAACTAGACACTTACCTATTTTTTTAATTGCTGCTTCTGAAGACCCTGAAATTTATCGACAGGCTAGACAAGTTCAGCCTATGGGGTATTTTGTCCAACCTTTTAGTAAGTATACCCTTAAAAATACAATTGATATTAGTTTGAAACAAAGGAGACTTCAACGACCTTTTGAAGTGGGATTTGTACAAGATGCTTTTTTTGTCAAACAGAATAACCTGCTTAGAAAAATACCTATAGATGAAGTGTTTTGGATAAAAACGGAAGGTAATTATAGTCTTATTCACACGACAACTAAAAAATATATTTTAAAATTATCGCTTAAAAAAGTACTGGAACAATTGCCGACCACCTATTTTATTCAGATTCAGCGGGCTTATATTATTGCCCTTTCAAAAATTGAAGATATAGATACGAGCACTAGTGAAGTAATTATTAATAAGGAACGTTTACCTTTAGGTAGGAATTACAAAGAAGGCTTGTTTAGCCGTTTGAATATATTGAAATGATTTGGGTTGTGAGTTGTCAGTTACCTGTTACCTGTTGTGGGAGAAGTAATATTGATTCATTTTTTAGTTATAATAAATTTCATTCGGTTTATGGTTCAACTTATGCCGTCCGAAATCTTAAAAATAAATAGTAATAAGTACTCAGACAAATTTAAGTTAACAACTTTCTGCTAACAAATTAAACTATACTCGTCAAAAAAACGCTGTGCCCTCTGTGTATTCCATTCCTCTGTGGTAAAAATAAGCTATGTTCGTCCAAGTAAAAGATGTTCGTTTATTTTTGTCGTATTACTTACTACGAAAAAAATCCTTTTCTCGCAACTCAGGCTGACCGTTAAAGCGTTTCGTAACCACCAAATTTATTTGGTAGGTTCTACATGAATTGATGGTCAGTGTATTACATAGAACCAGCCAAATAAATTTGGCGGTTACGTACGATACAAACACTATTAGCGGTCAGCCTG
>JBGCFJ010000489.1:0-2325 GCA_045106885.1 Saprospiraceae bacterium | reverse complement strand
TTGACCGCAATAGCTCAATGATAATGGTTTTGGAGTCCCTATTATCCAGTAATTCCCAATATTGCTAGATAATTTAACACCTTGAAAATCACTATTAAAATTACTGGATAACGGGAAGTTAGCCAGTAATACGTCCAAAACATTGGGGCTTTACGGTTAATAGAACCAGCCAAATAAATTTGGCGGTTACGTACGAGACAAACACCATTTTCGGTCAGCATGAACTGACAACTGTTTGGACTAAACTAGTACTCATTTAATCCGTGGACCACTAGATTGACTGAATATCAACCTTCCTTCTCGACTCAAAAAACTTGTCAAAGAATCAGTTGGGCAAAGTGGAGAAAATAATTAGCCAGTTAGACCAGTCAATTTTTCTTCTAAGAAATTCAAAAAATGCTTGCATAATGGATTATGGACGCATTTTTTGAGTTTCTTAGAAGGGAAAAAGGCGGTATAAATGGTTGATTATTTCTGCCACTTTGCCTTGAATCTATCCTTAACCTTTGCCAGCATACTGTGCCTTATAGCTGTTTCCATATTTTGATAATCACAATGATACCCTCTCTGACATAAAAGCTTCGCTTTTTCTACAGACTCGTGTTTTGCTGCTGGAGGTAAAGTTTCCTTTGTTAAACCAAGGGTAGTTTGAATACTATCAGGAAATTTACAGGGATGGGCAGTTGCCAAACATAATATTTTTGAATTAGGGGCTAACTCCGCCTTTATATTTTGAGCTGCCGCAACGGCTACTGCCGCATGTGGGTCTAATAAATAACCTTCCGATTGATAAATTTGTTGAATCGTAGCAAGCGTCTGTTCATCAGAAATACTTTCTGCCAAAAAACCTTTGCTATAAGCTTTAAAAGTCGCTTCATCAAAAACAACTTTACCCGTAGCTTCAAACGTTTTAATCCATTCGTTAATTTTTGTACCATCTTGTCCAATCGCAAAGTATAAATAGCGCCAAAAATTATAAGGAATTAAAATATCTATCGCTGAAGCTGGACAAGCAATAATCGGTGCTTTAGAAAAAATACCTTTCGTAAAAATTCGAGTTAAACAAGCATTTTGATTATTGGCGATAATAAATTCCCCAACAGGTAAGCCTATTTCTCTAGCTAAAGACCCTGCACATAAATTACCAAAAGCACCAGAAGGGACGGCAAAATTTAAGGCTTCTCCTACCTTATCAACCGTCTGCAAATAACCATAAAAGTAATGAACCGTTTGCATCATCACCCTACCCCAATTAATGGAATTGACACTCGACAAATTTAATCTTGTTTTAAAATCTTTATCCGCAAATAATTTAGCAATCAGTAAATCCAAATCATCCGCCCCATCTGGACAATTAGTTACACCGACGGGATGTACATTTGAAGCGGTAATAGTGGTCATTTGCCGTTCCTGCTCTTCTGTAATTAATTCTTTTGGATATAATACCCAAGTATCTAGGCATTCTTTTCCAATCGTTGCATGAGCGGCGGCAGGGCCTGTATCGCCCGTAGTAGCCACGATAATCGTCATTTTCTCCTTTTTCCTTTTTAGAAAAAAATTGAATAAATTGACCACAAACCCCATAGCGACATCCTTAAAAGATAAAGTTGGTCCGTGAAATAATTCTTGAATATAAACGCCTTCTTCAGCGGTCAATTGATGGATAGGGATTAAATCTGAATGATAAAAGTTACTAAAACTATCAGTCAAAATTTGTTTTAATTCCTTTTCAGAAATAATAGATTTATCTATAAAAAGAGACAATATTTCATAAGCTACCTCTGCGTAAGTTTTTCCTTTCCAAGTCGCTAAAGTAACTACCGAAATTTTAGGCAACTCCGTAGGTACATACAATCCACCATCTGGTGCAAACCCTGCTAAAATGGCCGATTCGAAATCAACTGGTTGCCCTCCTCCTCTGTTACTTACAAATTGCATCATAATCTTGGTATATTTGCTTTTTTTATGAAACGGTAAATATCGTAAAGAATTTGGGGAGTGCCAAACCCTATTGATTTACTTTTTGTTAAATGGCTTTATAGAATAGCTTAATCATTTTGCCACATAGTCAGATAGTAAAAACACATAGATAACATAGTTTTACGAACGAGATAAAGGGAGCTCTTTCTTATAAAATCATTTTGAACCACAAAAGGACTTCACAAAAGCGTTTTTTACAACCTTTGTGAAAATCTTTTGTGCGCTTTGTTTCTTTTGTGGTTCAAAATTGGGCACTTTTTAACTTTTTTTATAAGCCCCTCTTGAACTAGATACAACTATATAAATAATCGTTATGAAAGTAGCCATCATAGGAAGTGGGTTTAT
>JBGCFJ010000488.1:0-7115 GCA_045106885.1 Saprospiraceae bacterium | reverse complement strand
TTTTGTTCCGCTCGTAACCACCAAATTTATTTGGTAGGTTCATAAATTACGGACAGTCAATATTTTGAATCAGCCAAATAAATTTGGCGATTACGTTAGACACGCAAAGCACAAGTTTACGGACAGACTCTAATTAACAATTTAACAATAAAACCATCTTTTATTTTTTTAAAATTAAATTTTTCAATCGTTCTAAAACTCTGTAGGTTCTCATTTTACAGCTGCTCTCTGTAATTTCTAGCAAATTGGCAATTTCTTTAAAAGGTCGCTGTTCAAAAAAACGGAGTTCTATAATTTCTAAATCTTTCGGTTTTAATTCATTCAAACAAGGAATAAGGGCTTCTCGAAATTGATGTTTTTCAATAGATTCCAAGTCGCCCATTTCTTCCATGATTTCTGGTAGCGCAGTCATTTCTACACTGACCGTTCCGTTTTTCTGAGTATTCCTAAAATGTTGGGTGATTTCATTACTTGCTATTCTATACAACCAAGCGGAAAAGGGGACGCCTTTAAATTCATATTTATCCAACTTCTGCATCGCCTTAAAAAACACTTCAGAGCATAAGTCGGCGGATAAAGACTCATCAGTTGTTCGTCTGTAAATGTATCGAAAAATGGGTTCGTAGTATCGGTCGTATAAAGGACGAAACATCGCAGGGTTTTGCTGCGCAACTTGAATTTCTTGCCATTCCTGTTGCATCGCCGCTTGTGTGACTGATTTTTTAGAACTCAAAGAAGATGGATTAATCGTTAGTGAATATTGCATGCTTTTTCTTTATCCGCTTTAGCTGTTTTAGGATGTTTTCACTAGCATAATGCAGGGTTTAGAAAAAGTAACAGTTTTTTTATTGGATAGTGTAGAAAAAATATGTAGCCAGCTTAGTTTTATCACAACTTGTCCCGATTTTTTTCGGGATCGTCCTATAGTAAAAAACACATAGTAAACATAGTTTTTGAAGAGCATAATTCAGTCAGTAGAATATTTATCTAGTTTTTAGAACCATCTCATTCCCCGATTTTTTTTCTGAATATTGCTTATCCTCTTTCGCAACAAATTTTAATTGTCTATTCTACTGCCTACTGCCCCATTGGCACCGCTTCTAAAAAACGATAAGCTTGTGCTTCATAGTTCATGGCACAGCAAAAAGTATCTATTCCATTCGTCACTAATAAATATTTAACTTTTAAGGTGAGATTATACCGAGCAATTTGGTCAAAGACAGCTTGGGTTATTTTTACTTTAGGTCGTTTACACTCTACTAATAGATAAGGTTCAATATTTTCGTCATAGACAATAATATCTGTCCGACGATATAATCCATTCACGGTTAAGCCACGTTCCACATGAATACTATTTCGATTGTATTTTCGATGAGCAATCAAATATTGAATGGTCAATTGTCGAACTAATTCTTCTGGTTGTAGGACTAAATATTTTTTGCGAATCACACAAAAAATAAATCGTTGTTTGCCCTCTTTTTTGACTTTTAAATCTGGTTGAAATTGGAGAAAATCTATCGCTAATCTCATAGTTTTTTTTAAAACATTATTAATAAGGGAAAACGAAAGAAATAACCTACATAAATTCGTGGGGTTGGATAATTCGTAGGGAAAAATTAATAGCGAAATTCCCCATGAATTAATTATTTTGTGCAAGCAATTATTCCTGCCAAACGACAATTTCTTCTTTAATTTCCACAAATCCTTCATCCATTAAATAAGCCAAGACTTGTTCAATGAATTCCGTTCGTTTTTTCCCAAAAGAAGTCGCTATTTCAGCAGTCGTCAATTTTTCTCTTTTGACTAAACGTTTAATTTTCTGTTTGTACCGTTCGTATTCTTGCTCATCAAAATCAGCTTTTGTTCGCCCTAAACAAACATCACAACTCCCGCAAAGTGGCGCATTTTTCTCTCCAAAATATTTCAATAATTGCCGGCTTCGACAACGAGGATTTTCTGCGTATTTTATGGCTTGCTCTATATTTTCAAGATACCTCTTTTTACGAAAATTATATAAAGCCATATCAATCGCTAAATTATCGGCATCGACTCTTTCTTTCAAATAAATGAGCTGTGGTTTATCCTTTTGTGGTTGATAATCAATGATTTGGTCTTGAACCATTTTTTGAAAAGCCTTCGCTAAATCTCCCCTAGAAGCACCTACTTTATTGGCAATTTTACTTTCCTGAAAAGGGGCATAATTATTAATGGATTGCGGATAAAGGCGCAGAATCCACTTAATGACCTTATCCATTTTGGGCTGCTTCAATTGGTAATCATATAAGACCTCTCTATTCACTTTTATTTTAATGGTGGCAGGCGAAAATATAGCCTCACTCAGCACCAACCAACCTGCCTGACTTAGGATTTTCAAGCAATTATAGGTTGGAATAGCTTTTAGATTATAGCGTTGTAAAAACGTCCCAATATCAAAATCAAAACTTCTGCCAATTCCTGCACCTACGGCTAGTTGAAAATAACTCCCTAAAGCACGATAAACTTGTCGAATCACTTTCATGGACGGAAAGGCAGTTTCAAAATTTCTCCGCAACCGCTCTCCGTCTAATTCATCGTATAATAAAACACAATAAGCTTTCTTTTCATCACGCCCTGCCCTACCCGCTTCTTGGAAATAAGCTTCCAAACTATCTGGTAACTCTAAATGAATGACCGACCGCACATCAGGCTTATCTATCCCCATTCCAAAAGCATTCGTAGACACCATAATGCGGATTTGGTTTTTCATCCAAGCTTCTTGTTTATGTGTTCTAATCTCTGGATTCAAGCCTGCATGATAATAATCTGCGCTTACTTTATTTCGTTGTAAAAAACTAGCGACTTCTTTGGTATTTCTTCGACTGCGGGTATAGATAATTCCCGTTCCCTTTACATTCCGAACAATTTCTAACAGTTTGGTATATTTATTTTTTTCGGGTAAGACGACATAGGATAAATTGCTTCTTTCAAAACTTTTTTGAAAAAGATTAGGGGTGGAAAAATTTAGTTTTTCTTGAATATCCCCAACTACTCGATGCGTGGCAGTAGCCGTCAAAGCCAAAACAGGAACTTTTGGGTGCAACTCTCTAATATTGGCAATTTCTAAATAAGGCGGTCTAAAATCATACCCCCACTGGGAAATACAATGTGCCTCATCTATCGCAAATAAATTGACATTCATTTGCGCAATTCTAGCTCTAGCTAAATCTGTAACTAATCGTTCTGGAGAAAGGTATAAAAATTTTATATTTCCATAAATACAATTATCTAAAGCTCTATCTATATCTGTGTAGCGCATTCCTGAATAAATAGCAATGGCTTTAATATTCCGTTTTTTCAAGTTGTCTACTTGGTCTTTCATTAAAGCAATCAAAGGAGAAACGACTATACAAATTCCTTCTTTTGCTAAGGCAGGCACTTGAAAACATATTGATTTCCCTCCACCTGTTGGCAATAAGGCAAGTGCATCCTTCCCATCTAAAACGGATTGGATGATTTCTTCTTGCAAGGGACGAAAGGTATCAAACCCCCAATTTGCTTTGAGTATTTCAACTGGTGTAGGCAAAAAATGTAGTAATTTAAAAGATTATTTTAGAAGGGTAAAGATAAGCATTATCGGAGAGTGATAGCCTATTTTAGAGCGTCAGATAAAAAACTGATAAATGGTTAGTCGAACGTGTCGGACACCTTTGGAGGTGTCCGACACGTGATTATCAATTTTCAAGCTGACTATCTATTTCACCCCTTGAACATAAGATTCAAAAACTTCCAAGGCTTCAGGTATCGCTTTTCTACCAAAACCAACTCTAAAATAACCTGGATAATCATATATCCCTCCAGGTAATAATAATAATTTTGCTTCCTTCAATACTTTTTCGGCAAAGACCATATCATCCATTGAAAAATTCATTTTCACAAAAGCAATAGGGCCTGCATTTGGTTTGAACCATGAAAATAAATGGGCATACTTTTCAAAAAAAACATCATATAAAGGCAAATTTTTATTGATAATTGCCAAATTTCGGTCTAATAATTGTTGTCGATTTCGTAGTCCTACACCCGCCAAAAATTCACTAGGTCCTGAATTACAAATTGTTGTATACTCTTTTAAAATGGCTACTTTATCTAATATTTGCTGGTTTTTCGTTGCCAACCAACCAATTCTTAGCCCTGGTAATCCATACGCTTTAGACATGACGCCTAAAGAAACAGCATTTTCATAAACATCCCCAAATCCTGAGATAGCATACTGAGGCTGGTGTTCTAATTCTCGATAGACTTCATCACTAAAAATGATAATATTATGCTTTCTAGCAATCGCTATCAAAGCAATTTGTGCTGTTTTTGAAAAATGAAAACCCGTTGGATTATGTGGTGTATTGACATAGATTACCTTCGTTTTCTTGGTAATCATTTTTTCCAGTTCTACTAAATCAAAAATCGGTTCACCGTTTTCATATCTGACGGTCCAATCCAAGACTTTACACCCCATACTTTCTGGAATAGATTGTACAGATTGGTAACAAGGGGTTTGTACAATTACTTCGTCTCCAGCCTTCAATATTGCTTGAGAAAACAAAAAAATGGGTTCTTGTGCGCCCGTGCAAACCATCAAATTCTCGGCCGAAATATTGTCATAAGTGGCAGCAATATCTCTTCGAAGTTCAGGATGCCCTTTTGTTTCGGTATATCCCAACCATAAATTATTAAATTTTTCTTGTGCGCCTTCTTCTAATGCTAATAAATCGCCTATAGACATTGCTTCACAATCCGAATTACACAAGGAGTACTTAGCCGTAAATTCGTAGCGGGTATAATACCGCTCCAATCTAAATGGTTTGATTGTCATTTTATTATTTTTTATTTGGCGGTAAAGTTAAACCTAAATCTGTCAATTAAGACCTAACTATTTAAGTTATTATAGAGGGCTATTCGTTTTTAAGTCGCCTATTTTATAAATAGCCCCTAGCAAAAATTACGTATCCTAAAATAAATCTATACCTTCGCTTACGGAAATCCTCTAAGGGTTTACTTTTAACTACTTAAAATCAAAATTTACCCATTTTTTTCCAAAATAATTCGTATGCCTAAATTTCTTAAATTCTTGTTATACGGTTTTCTAGGCTTGCTATTGATAGGTTTTATCGGAATTGGCCTTTTTGTCTATAAAGTGCAATATGGTTTTCCCCTTTATGATGCTACGCCACCGACCATTCCTATAGAAATGAACGATTTTTCTGTCCTAGTTTTCAGTAAAACAAATGGTTTTCCACATTCAGCTGCCATTGCAAGTGCGATTCCCGCCTTTGAGAAAATGGCTAAAAAAAATGATTGGTCTATTTATTCAACGAACAATGCTGCCATTTTTAATCCAACACAATTGGCTAAATTTGATGTCGTTATTTGGAGTAATGCCACAGGGCGGAATCTAACGGATGAACAACGAATGGCTTTTAAACAATATATGGAAAATGGAGGTGGATTTTTGGGCATTCACGGAACAGGTGATGCCTCTCATCATTGGGATTGGTATTATCAAACATTAATCGGCGCTAATTTTTCCCATCATCCTTTATCGCCACAAATTCAAGAAGCGAGTTTACACTTAGCATGCGATTCGACTAGTAGTTATCCTTGTCTTAGTTTACCTACAACTTTCAAACGTTCGGATGAATGGTATGTTTTTTATGACAATCCACGAACTAAGGGTTTTCAAGTTTTATACACCTTAGAGGAACAAGGATTAGAAATGAGTGGAAATATTAAATACTTAGTCGATGGCAAAGACTTCGGAATGGGGGCAGACCATCCAATTGTTTGGTATAAATGTTTACCTAATGGAGGTAGGACTTTTTATTCTGCCATGGGCCATACTGGTGCTAGTTTTCAAGAACCTACACATTTAGAAATTTTGGAAAAAGGTATCCAATGGGCAGGCAAACAAGTAGGCACTTGTCAAGAATAGTTAAAACATGAAGCACCACATCCCAATTTTCAACAAGGACAAAACCGAAGAAGTTTGGCTAAAAGTACGAAAACTAGAGGCCAATTTTAGTCAAGATGAAACGAATCATAGACATACTTATGAAGAATTAATTTGGGTTAAATCAGGAATAGGCGCTCAGTTAATAGACAATCAAATTTATTCCATCCACCCGAATACGTTATATTTCATTTCCAAAGGACAAGTGCATAATTTTCAGGAAGGCAAGAATATGGAGGCTTATATCATTGCTTTTGACCCTAATTTTCTAAAAACCTATTTTCCTTTTCATTTAGCGATTATTTCCAAAAAGTTAAAAAATTTTAATGTTATTCCCTTTACTACCCCTGAAATTGAAGAAGTAGATTTAGTGATGCACCAAATGCTGCATGAGTTTAATAAACCTAAAAGTACTTTTGGTAGAAGTCAAACGTTGATTTGGTTTTTGATGATTTTCTTAACAATTATAGAACGGACTATTCATCGACTTTCTCCTATAAATGAAGTATTAAAACCAGATTATAAATTTTCCATCTATCAAGATTTACTACAATTAATTGAGGGTAACTTCAAAACACAACATAATTTATCCTTTTACACTAAACAATTAGGCGTAAGTTCCCGAAATTTAACTAGCTATTCTAAAATTTATGCTGGAAAAACAGCCAAACAATTACTTGTGGAACGCATTATTGCCGAAGCCAAACGATTACTCATCTTCACCCCACAAAGTCTCACCCAAATTGCCACCAACCTAGGATTTGAAGAAACTTCTTATTTTATTCGATTTTTTAGAATCCAAACTAGGAGTACTCCAGGGCAGTTTAGGTTTGAACACCAAGCTTAAATTTTTATAATTAATTGTTCTTTTTATAAATACAGCTTGTTTTCACCATAGAGAAACGGAGCAAATGGAGTTCACAGAGTTTTTGACGAATATAGTTTAAATAGAAATTTCCAATAAAAATTGGAACAAGCAATGAACCATATACCCTTAGTGAAAAGAACAAAATAACTTACCCCATTAAGCTTGTTCTTTGTCCGTCTAAAAAACTAAAAAAAAGAGTCCGTACCAAAGGGTATGCACTAATTTTTTTAATTTCTTAGCCGAAAAAATAACTGCGCTTTCTGGAGC
>JBGCFJ010000487.1:0-1884 GCA_045106885.1 Saprospiraceae bacterium | reverse complement strand
GGCTTATTTTTTAAACAATTCAATGTTTAAACATCTTTTTTTTAAATTTTAAAATACTTTTTATTATGACAATATCATCGCCAAAAGAGACATGTTATAAAAAGATAAATGTGTAAAAAAGGGTAAGGGTCAATAATTTTGATTTGACGAAAAAAAATTACTAACGAACCCTTACCGAAAAATGCTAGAACTAGAGCAAATTATAATGAGCTTAGCCCCAGCCTTAGGAACGAATGTAGGAATAATTGAGCAAATAATCAAAGGAATATACTGCGTAAGTTCAGGAGGCGTAA
This sequence comes from Saprospiraceae bacterium, assembly GCA_045106885.1. GTDB lineage: Bacteria > Bacteroidota > Bacteroidia > Chitinophagales > Saprospiraceae > JAFMDF01. The sequence continues at coordinate 1,591 of JBGCFJ010000487.1, read as the reverse complement.
CGATGAAGAATATAGCTCGGTGGACAGATAAAGGCTGTTCCTATCGAAGTATCCAACGTTTTTATAAGCTACCAATAGATTGGTTTCAACTCAATTTATTGTTGTTAAAGAGTCTGATAATTGATGCTCCGACAAAAAACGAACAAGTTTTAGCTTTTGATGAAGTAGTAGAAAAAAAAGCTGGCAAATGCACCTTTGGTGTAGATTGGTTTTATTCCTCTATTGTAGGACATGTAATTCGTTCGGTATCTAATCATGTGGTTTCTTTGATAGATGTCAAAAAAGAGAAGTCTTTTGTTTTGACTCATCGACAAACGGTTAAACCAATAAAGGCCTCTAAATCAAAGAAAGGCAAGAAAGCTAACAGGGCATCAAATAAACAAAAGGTGGAATGTGTTGCAAAACGAAAATCAGGTCGTCCAAAAGGCAGTAAAAACAAGCAGAATATTAAGAAAGAAGGCTTGTTATATGAATCTTTTGAGGCATTGTTGAGCATGGTAGTACCTTTAGTCAAATTAATCTGCCCCGAGTTGCAGTATGTACTAGCAGATGGGGTCTATGGCAATAAAACTTGCTGCTTGATTGTAGCTCAGTTTGATTTGGATTTAATTTCCAAACTGAATCGGAATACGGGTTTATATTTACCTTATTCGGGTAAGTATGGTGGTCGAGGTCGTCCTAAGAAATATGGTAAAAAACTAGACTACCAAAAATTACCAGATGATTATCTGGTTAGCCAGCAAGAGGAAGACGGGATATGTACCAAAGTATATCAAATAAAAAGTATATGGACTAAAAAAATGCCTGCTTTAATTAATGTGGTCATTATCCTTAAAATTGATTTAGCATCGAAAAAAGTGGCAAGGGTAGTTTTGTTCTCGACTGATTTGACTTTGGAGGCCGAGCAGTTAATTAGGTTTTACTCTCTACGGTTTCAAATAGAATTTAATTTTCGAGATGCTAAGCAATATTTTGGTTTAGCCGATTTTAAAAATATTAAGCCTATACAAGTAAATAATGCAGTCGGCTTATCCTTGTTTATGGATAATATTTCTATGATTCTATTAGAAAAGGCAAAAAAGGAGTGGAAGGAAGAAAATCTAAGTATTCAAGACTTAAAAGCCTATTTTAGGGCGCATAAGTACCTCAAATATATTTTAAATACCCTCAATATTGACCCAGAGGATATTTTAAATCTACCTCAAATGCAGAACATTATGAAATTAGGTGCTGTCAATCGTACCGATTTTGATAAAATTGCCGCTTAATCGGCTGGTTGACATAGTATTATACTTATATATTTTTATTGTGGTAATTTATTACCATTGGCGATGATATTGATAATTAGGGCTAAATGCAAACTTCCGCTGTTAAAATTTGGTGTCAATGTGGTGTACGTATTTAACATTGCACTAGAAACAAGAAAGTAATGCTCTAAACCGTCGCAATTTGTCAATCTCCCTTTTTTTCTTGCCTTCCTACTAAGACATTCCTTATATTTGTAGCTAAACACACTACTCTCAGACTATTAGCGAATTAATCTAAAAACTTAAACTATGAAATCTACCTTTGCTTTCATGTTATTTCTAGG
>JBGCFJ010000486.1:0-1918 GCA_045106885.1 Saprospiraceae bacterium | reverse complement strand
TAGAAGATATTTCCTTAAAAGAAGGGGAGTACGAGATGTCTATTACTTTAGAAAATACGATTGAAGGCGAGAATATCACCGAAGAAATTATGGAAGAGGATGAAGACCATTTATTTCTTTTCAGTTGGACGAACGATATTTTTACCAACCCTATGGGCGATGGTAACATAGATAATCGAACGGATGCAGTCAATTATAATGACCAAGACAGTAATGGTTTACCTGTAGGATTAAGTACTAATTGGGTTGTTGGTGGACCTGGCAGTGCTGTTGGAACATTACGTATTGTATTAAAACACCAGCCTGAGTTGAAATCAGCTACTTCTGGTTTCGATGTAGGTGGAACGGACGTAGATATTACTTGGAATATCAATACAGTAATGACTAGTACAGATAATTTAAATAGCGACCAAAAATTAGTGATTGCGCCAAATCCTGTTCAACAAGAAATCCGTTTATTAACAGAGAATTTGGATTTACAAAATAGTGAAGTAATTATTTACAATACTTTGGGAATGATTGTCAAAACACTAAAAACGAGTGACAATATTTTGCCTATAAATGATTTAGGAACTGGACATTATATTTTGTCTATCAAAGGTGAATCTTGGAACGCTGTTAGAAGATTTATTAAAATAAATTAAAATAAGTGTGAATGGTTCGGTGACTATTTGGTAAGAAATCACCATTTTTATTACCAAAACCGAACCATCACCTACTGCATTTAACAAACAAGGAGTCGTAGTTTTAAATTATTTAACGACTACGACTCCAATTTTTATCTTTCATGAAAAAATTAGCTACCATATTACTTTTAAACTTAATGCTGTTACCAGTTATCTGGAACGGGATTGGTTTAGTACATTATGTAGTAGCTCATACACATACTTTCTGCACGAACGATTCAACGGACAATCACACACACGACGAAATAGAAGCCTGTTTAAGTATCTGCCAATTAACGGATATTCAACCACATCAGCAATTGCCTGTTACCAATGATTACTTTGAATTAAAGATTTGTATAACCAAAAATTCGTTTCTAAACACGTTTGCTCTCAGCTTGACCAACCAAGTTAATTTTACTGATTCTTATCTGTTAGAAAAATCCTTTTCTGACGACATTTTCCATCCACCGATTGGGTAATTCTCTGTCAGCCAATTCCATATTCTATTTTTTGTAAAAGGTAGCTTAGACCTCTGGTCTGAGTAGCTTTGATATTTACCTACTCAGACCGGGTGTGGCTTTAATCTGATGTACAATAGCTAACCCAGAATGGGTTAAACATGAATAACCCCGTATGAAAATGCGGGGGCAGGGAAATGAGCACAATGCTCTCAACTCTGGAAGAGTTGAACGTGAAGTGCGCCGAGCATGACACAAATCTAAAGGGTGCAAGTCCCAAAAGAGCCCAGACGACAGGGAATCTTAGCTGAGGGCAAGGGTGTCCACCGTGAGGTGGAATCTGAAGGAAGCCGTAGGCAAACTTAGGTTTTGACGAACAGAAATAAGATAAAAGGCTTTTGCAACTGGGTAACCAAGCTTTGGATTGGGAAGCCCAAAAGTCGTTCGGAAGTTGCAGGGGTAAATCTGGCAGAGCCTAAAGAAAGACTTGTGTCCTACCTCGGGAGGTCTTGGACTAGTTTCGTTATACTAGTAGCCAAGAAGTCAGCAGAGGTCATATTAGTGGAGGCAAACCCAGTCAAAAACTTCTAAACGAGAAAAAGAAGTGGAAAAAAATAGGACAGGAGAGGCTAAACCATGAAGGACTGAATTTTCTAACACAAGGAGCAGACTTGAAGATGCGTAAAAAGAAAGGACAAGAAGTAAAAGGAGAACAGCTTAGGTTATTTCCGAGGCAAGAGGTATCCTTACGCCAAGGTACACCAAAAAGTATCAGAAATACAGGAGGTGAAC
>JBGCFJ010000485.1:0-2585 GCA_045106885.1 Saprospiraceae bacterium | reverse complement strand
TTGTTTGAGTATTTATTGGAAGTACAGGATGATGTTTATACGGTCAGGTTAGTTGTAGGAGCAGATGTGGTTAGTAACTTGAGCGCAACGCTTTCTATGTTGACCGCTATTCGAGTACCTGTAACTGGCTTTAATGTTCCTTCAGATAGTATTGCTTCCCTTTTGCCAGGAGCAGCCTTTGAAAATACTAGCAATGGGGTTTTAGTAGATGAAGAGGAACCGAATTATGGGTATATTCTTTTTGATATAGTAGGAGTTGTTTCTCCAACTTACCAAGCAGGGGATACTTTAGACTTATTCGTCTTCAAGGGGAATAATTGTATAGAAGATGCTATAAAATTAGTTGGCCCAGGCGCTACTTTTCCAAATCCAATAGTTAATGGAGAAGAAGTTACTTCTTTCTTGTCAATTGGTGCTTATTTACCAACAGGCGGAACACCTTATTGTGTGAATCCTGATGGAGCAATAGCGACCTGTATGCCGATAGTGATAGCGCCCGACCCAGCATCAATAGATACTTTACATTATGTATTAGATTTTGAAACTGCTCAAACAGTTTGTATTGACTCGGCTTTACAATTATTAAATAATGTAGGCGATGCGATGATTTGTGAGCAAGGAACAAATGTAATAGTAAGTATAACTAATGGAGATAGTTGTGTTTTATTAACACCAACTGCTAATTATTCTGGAAATGATACGCTTTGTATTGTTCATTGTGATGATGTGATGACGGATTTTTGTGATACGACTTATTTAGTGGTAACAGTAAATCCGAATGATGCAACTCCACCGCCAATGGTAGATAGTTCTTGTGCAGTTAGTTTTGATTTGAGGTTAATGGATGAGACCTATATAGTTAGGATGACTTCGAATATAACGTTGACTAATACCACTTTCCCAACACCAGTTTTCCCTAATCCATTTATTTCAGCACCGACTAATCTAATGGATATTACATTGCGGGCACCAGCGGGACAATTACAAATTGTCAACCAAATTGATTTTGGAACAGGCAGAGAGTTTGTTTTGAAAAGTACCATAACTAGTCCAGCAGAAGACCCAACTCATGATTATTTTGTTTTTGGATTAAACCCTAATAACACACCGACCATTGATATTTCTTATGTAGCAGGAGAATCATTAGACCTGTTTTCTTTTCAAAATATTAGTTGCAATTTAGATAACATTCGTCTAGTTGGGAGAGGTACTGATTTTGGGGAACTAATCATCAATAGTACGAATATTAATACAAAGGTAGTGGCGAATAGTGAAGCTCTTGCTACTTGCGTAAATAGTAGCAGTGTTACACCGCCAATATTGTCATTTTCTACGACCAGTACGAATCCAACCACAGGGGTCTGTAATGACGGTACCATTACGGTGACTGCGACAGGTGGTACAGGGCTTTATGAATACAGTATTAATAATGGAACGGATTGGGTTATTGAAAATGAATTCACCAATTTAACCACAGGAAGTTACTCCGTTAGGGTCAGAAGTACAGATGAGGTTTGTTTAACTGATGCGGAGAATGTGGTTTTACAAAATGTAGATTGTGCATTGGTTTGTGATGTGGTTATTACAACAATTGATAGCACGAATGCGACCTGTAATGCGGCAAATGGAATGTTGACCATCAATGCGACAGGTAGTCATTTACAATATAGTATTAACACGGGCGCAACTTTCCAAAGTAGTAATAGCTTTGAAAATATAGCCGAAGGAATTTATAATATTGTCGTTCGAGACTCTGTTAACAATAATTGTGAAGCGAATATTACGATTACCTTAAATGGAACAAGGCTACCAGTAATTCAATCCGTTGAATTATCGGACACCGATAGTTTTGCTGCCAATACAGGAGTAATTACAATTTTAGCTACAGGAGATGATGGGCTCAAGTATAGTATTGATGGAGGATTGAATTTCTTTGAAGGCAATGCGTTTACAGACTTAGGACTAGGAGCTTATACAGTTGTCGTCGCAAATAGCGATGAAGCTTGTCCTGTAATGTATGACAACAACCCAATTCAAATTAACCAAAGTTGTACGGTGAATGCAGGAGAAGATAGAACGATTTGTTCAGGAGGAGCAGTTGCTTTATCAGCTAGTGGAACAGCGCCAATTTTTGGCTGGACACCTAGTGCTGGATTAAGTTGCACCGATTGTCCAAATCCAATTGCCAGTCCTGATATCACAACGACGTATATCGTAACGAATAGCGGATTCGGTTGTTTTGAAATGGATACCATTCTGATAACCGTTTTACCAACAATTACTGCCGATTATAATTTTATGACGAGTTGTACAGATTTTTCTGTTCAGTTTACGGACACTTCTCATACAGACGGTACTATCACTGATTATGCCTGGGATTTTGGAGATAGTGGCACTTCAACAGAAGCTAATCCGAATCATACTTATGCAGCTGCAGGTAGTTATACTGTTCGATTAACAACCACAATTTCAGGAGATTGCACGAATACCGTTTCGAAATTAGTAGTTGTAGGAAATGGATTGACGGGGACAGTAAGCGATGATGCGAATATTTGTAGAGGGGATTGTACTCCATTAATGGCATC
>JBGCFJ010000484.1:0-5899 GCA_045106885.1 Saprospiraceae bacterium | reverse complement strand
CGGGTAATTTGGCGACTTTTAAAGCTGTACGTCGTTAAAAATACTCGTCATAGCAAAGGCTATGTCTGCGTTTTTTGCCTAGTACAACTTCAAAATTCATCCAAATACAACCCGACACTATCATCTTGACTGACTACTTAGGACCGTGTACCGATAACCGATAACCGATAACCATTATTTCAATAAAAAATCAGCAAGCGTGGACGAAAAATTATATTTTAAAATATTATTAGAGCAAGTTTTAGCGGAGAAGAAAGCTGATTTTGAGGCTTATAAAAAGTTAATAGCTGACTTACCATTAGCAGAACGTAAGGAACAAGGATTTACTTGGCATCCCTTGAATGTCGTGAAATTCGGGTATACCATTGGCGAACGTTCTTTTGTTATTGTCGAAAAGACTTCTGAAACAGATGCGCCAAGACAATTTCGATCAGGGAAAACAGTTCGTTTATTTACCTTAACACCTGGTGCTTATAAGCCAGAAAGAATTGGGGTAATCAATTATATTAAGGACAAAAAAATGAAGATTGTCCTGAATGCTAAAGATATTCCAGATTGGCTGAGCCAAGGGAATCTAGGCGTCGATATACAATTTGATGAGCGGACTTATTTAGAGATGGAAAAGGCGATTAAAATTGTCAGTAAAGCGAGTAGAGATAGGTTGGCAGAATTGAGAAATATTTTATTACAAAAAGTAAGCGCTCGTTTCTTAAATGGACATCCAATTACAATTCCTACTTTAAATGATTCCCAAAATAAGGCAGTTAACCAAGTACTAGCTGCTCAAGATGTCGCCGTTATTCATGGTCCTCCAGGTACAGGAAAAACAACAACGACTATTCAAGCTATTAAGCAATTAGTTAAAACAGAAAATACGGTTTTGGTTTGTGCGCCCAGTAATGCTGCTGTGGATTTATTAACGGAAAGAGCGGCGACTAATGGCTTATCTGTTGTTCGATTGGGTAATATTTCAAGAGTAGATGAAGATATTATTAAACATACTTTAGAAGCACAATTGGCGGCGCATCCAGAAAGCAAGAATATTAAAAAGGTGAAAATTCAAGCGGCTAATGCTCGGAAAAAAGCAGGGAAATTTAAAAGAAAATTTGGTGGTAAAGAACGAACCGAAAGACGGGATTTATACACCGAAGCTAGAGAATTAACGGCTTGGGCAAATCAATTAGAAGACCGTTTGATTGACCAGATTTTAGATGGAGCGCAAGTGATTACTTGTACTTTAGTAGGTGCTAGTCAAAGAGTTTTAAGTAAAAGGAAATTTAGAACTGTTCTGATTGATGAGGCGGCACAAGCATTAGAACCTGCTTGTTGGATTCCAATTATCAAAGCTAGTAAAGTTGTCTTTGCGGGCGACCCATTTCAATTGCCACCAACGGTTAAATCTACTACTTCTAAGAAAGAAGGTTTAAATATTACCTTAATTGAAAAATGTCTACAATTTTTACCTCAAATTAGTTTCCTGAATGTACAGTATCGCATGCATGAGGTCATTATGGGCTTTTCTAATCAACAATTTTATGACAATGAATTAATTGCCCATGAAAGTGTCAAAACGCATCAATTGGCATTGCCAGAAGGACAACCTGTTACTTTCATTGATACGGCTGGTTGTGGGTTTGAAGAAAAGGTAAATCCCGAATTTAAAAGTCGTTATAATCCCGATGAATTTCAGATGCTTTGTGAACATTTATATTTATTAATCAATCTTTATCAGGAAGCGGAAATGGATTTACCTAGTATTGGTATTATTTCTCCGTACCGAGAACAGGTGATTTATATGAAAAACCAAATTGCAGAAGATGAGCGACTAGCCGCTTTACCACTCACTATTAATACGATTGATGCTTTTCAAGGACAAGAACGAGATGTCATTTATATCTCCCTAGTTCGGTCAAATGGAAAAGGAGAAATTGGCTTTTTGAAAGATTATCGTAGAATGAATGTAGCGATGACTCGGGCTAGAAAAAAACTGGTTGTTTTGGGAGATAGTGCAACTATTGGAATGGATAAATTTTATGGTAATTTTTTAGATTATTGTGATCAGGCAGGAGAGTATAAGACGGCTTGGGAGTATATGCAGTGATTCGGTTATCAGTTACGAGTTGTCGGTTACTAGTTGCCAGTTACCAATTCAGGCAGGTATGGACAGATTATAAACTGTTCAACTGGTAACCCGTAAGAGGCAACTGGCAACCACCAAATGTTAAAAAATGGCCGAATAATAGCAAAAGATTATTTTTTTTTGTATTTTGTTATTTCTTACCATCACCTTAATGACACTCAACTAAACAACTACAAAAAAATAAATTGGACATTTTGTCAAAGTTTTAGTTAAATAAACGGTTCACATTAAGTGTTTTAGCTAAAGCTTTGACTGATTAAAATGTTCGAGTTGTTTTTTTGTCATTACAATGTATATGAACAAAATTTGACACTATGAATCAATTTCACTGGACTTACTGGGATCATTTTGGACGACAACATATTGTCGGCATACTACATGGCATCAAAACTGGGCATTTAGTCATTCATTTAAACTCAAAGGTACTTATCATTGATTTTAATGTACTTAATGCGAAAAAATACTCTTTTCTAATTAATGAAGAAATTTGTGAGCTACAGATTAAAGAAGAAGATAGTGGTTTTAAATATGACCTTGGTGTGAATGAAAAGCAAGCAGCAGAACGAAAAGCAGTAGAACGAAAAGCAAATCGTAAATTTTTATACCAACAAATAGGTGCTGTTGCTTTGACTACTTTGCTACTTTTTGGAATTGCGGCATTTGTCTTCTATTTAAACAACCTTTAGTAATTTGGATTTTCCCTGCTTGCCTGATATTTTAATAACTTGTGTAAGATTACTTAACCTATCTTTCTCCTACTTAATCTAGACACTAAGCTGTTTTAGTATTCTCCTTTAAGCGCAGCTCTTAGATGTTTTTCTTCCTTTATATAAATAAAAAATAAGTATACTAATAATAATATAGTATTTGCTCCTAGTGTAGCGATTAAACTTTGAGTTGGAATCAATTCACTGATTAAATAAATGCCGATTGCTACAAATAAGTAAAGCCCCATTTGCGAAATAGAATAAGGAATAGGATAATACTTTTGCCCTAAAAAATAACAGGCAATGGTCATAAAAGTATAGCAAATTAAAGTTGCCCAAGCTGACCCCATATAGCCTAAAATGGGAATCCACCAGATATTTAACCCAATCGTAATTAAAGCCCCTCCTATAGAAATATATGCTCCCCACTGAGTTTTATCAATCAATTTATACCATACAGAAAAATTATAATAGAGTCCTGCTAGTATATTTGCGATTAGGATAATGGGGATTATTCTTAGGCCTTCCCAATAATTATCATCAATAAGATGTTTGAATATATCTAAATAAAGCATTACTACTAAGAAACCAATTAATCCAAAGATAATAAAATACTTCGCTACAATTGCGTAAAGCTTTTTTGCATTTTTATCATTTTTACTCTTAAAAAAAAAGGGTTCTGCTCCATATCTAAAGGCTTGGGTAAATAGAGCAATTAGAATGGCTAATTTATAGTTAGCACTATAAATTCCTAAAGCCTCTATGCCACAATCTTCTCCGTCCACGTGCAATTTGGGTAAGAGTAACTTGTCTAGCAGTTCATTAATGAGATAAGCAAAACCAACAATGACAAGTGGTAATATGTAGCGCATCATTTTTTTCCATAAGGTAAAGTCAAAGAAAAATTGATATTGTTTAAACGTAGGAGACAGCAAAATAAAAGAAACAAGGCTAGCAATAAAAGTAGCAATAAAAATATAACCAATGCCTATTTCTGGAAAATAGATTGCATTAATAAGTGGATGTAAAAAAGAAAAGCTATTATTTGCTAAAGCCCAAGTACAGAATTTCAGAAAGAAAAGGTTTAGTCCAAGATTAACAAAAATGTTAGATAATCGAACAGTTGCAAAACGAATAGGTCTTCCAGCTAATCTTAGCTCTGCATAGGGTAATTCACTAAGTGCATCAAGACAGATAATTCCAATACATAAATAAATATAAGTTTGATAAGCTTCGAGGTTGTAAACTTGCGCATATAAAGGGGATAAAAAAAAGAAAAGAAGACTTAGAATTAAAGTAGAGATAATTAAGGAAGACAAGGAAGTATTAAAAATATCTTTCCTGTTTAAGGATTTATCAGTACCAAATCGAAAATAAGCAACTTCCATTCTATAGGTAAAGAATACCATTAAAAAAGCAATAGCAGAGAAAAGTAAACTTACTTTTCCGTATTCTTCTGGATGAAATATTCCAGTGTAAAGCGGAACAAGTGCAAAATTTAGGATTCTTCCCAATATACTACTAACTCCGTATATTGCTGTTTCGCCAGCCAATTTTTTGATGGACATTCGGTTTTGATTTACCTTTTAATTTTATTGAAAAGGCTACCAACCTTTTATTTTACTGGGCATTGAACCAGCCAAATAAATTTGGCGGTTACATAAATAAAGCGATGACTAAAACAATAGAAGTGGCGACAAAACCGACCATAAAAATATTATAAGACGTCGTTAAATAACGATATTTTTTGTCTAAGACCTTTCCTAAATAATATAAATCTCGAACCATATTGCCATACATTAATTCTCCATCTCTAAAAACAGCATCCATAGCTGCTTCGTATTGGTCTAAATCTAAATGAACAAAATTACCAAAGAAAACAATATTTTTTTGATTGATAATTTTATCTTTTGATTGTTTATTAATCGTTGTTACTTTTGGACGAGCAGATAAGACGGCAAAAACTAAGGACGTTAGTCCAGTGATAAAAAAGACACTAATTGCTGCTAATATCATTGGTTTTGTTTCTGCAACATTTCTATAGGTTAGCAAAGAAATCATGACAGATAGCAAAATAGCATTGACACTAATCATGATATTTGCCTTATTATCGGCAATAGCACTTAGGTTAATATGGTTTCTGTAATTGGTTCGGAAAAAGGTTTGAATCGCCCGATTAGGTATTTTTTCCTCTAAATGTTGAAAAGCATTAGGCGTTATTTCTTCAACAAAAAGATTTTTTTTCTTCTTTATTTTTTGCAGTTGATTTTTAACCGTTAGAATATTAGTGGCTAGAGCAGACTCAAAAGTTAGTTTGCCGTAAGGTGTATAGAACTTAGTGCCTAATAACTGTTGTAATTCCAAAGTCAACCACTGTTCTTTAGGTAAAGGTGTTTTTTGAAATAATTCTTGTTCTAGCTGTAATAAAGCCGATTTTGAAGGAAAGGCTTCGCCATAAGTCAACGCTCGAAAAGCATCATGGAAAATTTCTTGTTCTACATTTACAGGTACTTTCGAGGTGTTTGCTAAACGAATGAAATCTTTTATCTTTTCTGTCTTTGCCTTAGGGTATCCTTCTTTTGTTAGGAATTTTACTACATTCTTGATAGCAGCTTCGGCAGGATTGTTGTAATCTAATAAATGACCTGTAGGATAAAACCACCCCGCTATACATAACATCTCTATTGCTTGTAACGATAAGTTGAAGTTACTACCTACTTCTTGAATAGCATCGACTAACCTTGAAGCAAATTCATAATTATGATACAATAACCGACTATCTTGATTAGTTTTAAACAAGTCAAAAACAGCGGTTTCCGCTTTTGTTAACATTCCTTTTGGAAGAATTTGTTTTGTTTGTAACGTCATTGCAATCTAGATTAATTTAAAGAATTAATTCAAGTTTGTTCACTAAGGAACGGTGTAGAAATAGATTTACAAATTTAGGGTAGGTTATTTTGCTTCTAGTTTTGGCTTTAAAAACAGGAGTTATGTTGATATAATGACTGTTTTTAAAGTTAAAAATAGCAGCAAAAGAAACAGCATAAATTGT
>JBGCFJ010000483.1:0-3417 GCA_045106885.1 Saprospiraceae bacterium | reverse complement strand
TAATTTTACGATAGAAATCAATGCTTTTCAAGCTGGGCAAATGGAGCTTCGAGTCTATGATGTTTTAGGGAAAGAATTAGGTGATTTAAACCGTCAAACGGCTATCGACCAAGGACTTTCGTCTATTGAAATACCGGCGGAATCCTTAACTGCTGGTTTGTATTATTGTTCCATTAAAATTGATGGACAATCTTTTACTAAATCTTTTGTTAGGGTGGATGGGAAGTAAATTGGCGTAATATTCTGGCAATTTTTCTTTACTTTACAAGTTGAATTGATTACTTTTGTTTAGTAAATAGATTCAAAATGAAGTCATTAAATATAAAATTTCCATTTACAGTAAACGATTTGTTAAGTTTTTTTGACAAATTAGATACGCGTGATTTACAAGGTATTTCCGATAAGATTTCTACGATTTTATCTAAAAGGAATAATCCTACTCCAGAGGAAAAAGATGCTAAATTAGTTGCTATTATCAAGGAGCAATTACCTTCAACATTTCTTAATCGTTATAATGAATTACAGTTTAAAATGGAAACTGGTATTTTAGACAAATCAAATATACCCGAATTAGAAGCGTACGCTGAACAAATAGAAGCCTTTGATACTAAAAAAATAGAAGCATTGAGTGATTTAGCTAAGTTGAGAAAAATTCCATTCCAAAAATTAGCAGCAGACTTAGCTGCCTTTCCAAGAATTGATGGGTAGAGCTTACCTACCAAAAGAAACCAAAAGACTAGTTTTTGAACGTGCTAGCTTCACTTGCGAATATTGTTTTAGTTTAGACCAATATTCTTCCTCACCTTTTAATGTTGAGCATATTATTCCAGTTAGTAAATCTGGCGGAAATGACATTAAAAACTTAGCACTCGCCTGTCATGGTTGTAATGCCCATAAATATAATAAAATGTTTGGGATGGATAAAGAAACCATGCACTTAGCTCCTTTATATAATCCTCAAATTAATGAATGGCACAAACATTTTAAATGGAATGAAGCGTTTACTATTATTATTGGTTTAACTCCAATTGGGAGAGCAACTATCGAAACATTACATCTTAATAGATTTAGATTGCTTAATCAACGATTTGTTTTCCGAAAGGCAGGTTTGCATCCTCCAAAATTTACATTACCTATAATAAATTAGTCGCTTCTTTTCAAATTTGCCTATTTATCCCTAGCTTTAGGTCAAGAATAATAATTATCTGATTTTAAAGCTCCAATGGCATGAAAAACATCAACAGAAGAGACTGGCTAAAAATATCAAGTTTAACAGGTGCGGCATCACTAGTAGGCAAACCTATAAATTTGACCGCTAATACACCATTTATTAAAGGAACAACCGAAAACCCGATTCGCTTAAGTTCCAATGAAAATCCTTATGGTCCTTCCCCAAAAGTACGACAAGCGATGACCAATGCTTATGACATTGTTTGTCGCTATCCTTATGGTTGGTATAAGGAATTGGTAGAAATGTTAGCAAAAAAACACGGCGTCAACGCAGATAATATTATGCTAACGGCAGGTTCTACGGAAGGCTTAAAAATGGCAGGTATTACTTATGGTGGAGAAGGTTCAAATATAGTAACAGCAGACCCTGTTTTCTTAGCTATTTCTCGCTATGCGGAACATTTTGGTACGTATATTCATCGAGTGCCTGTTAATAAAAATATGGGGCATGATTTAGAGAAAATGGAACAACGCATTACCCAATCGACTAGATTAGTCTATGTTTGTAATCCAAATAATCCGACTAGTGCTTTAGAACCTGCGAAGGAACTAGAAGCCTTCTGTTCCGCAGTGTCTAATCGCACGGTTGTGTTTGCCGACGAAGCTTATTTTGACTATATCGAAGACCCGAATTATCCTTCGATGATTGAGTTAGTTAAAAAGGAAATGAATGTTATTGTCGCACGGACTTTTTCTAAAGTATACGGCTTGGCAGGGATTCGTATAGGTTATTTAATTGCTCGACCAGATATTATTAATCGAATTGGTAAATCGACGATGGCAGGGCCTAATATTTTGGCAGTAGCAGCCGCAAAAGCAGCTCTACAAGACGAAGAATTTTATCAATTTTCACTAGCAAAGAATAAAATTGGTAGAAAAATGTTGACAGATACTTTGGATGGGGTAGGGATAGAATATGTTCCTTCTGCTTGTAATTTTGTGTTTTGTAAAACGGGACGCCCTGTTAGTGAGGTGTATGCGGACTATATGAAAGAAGGGATAAAAGTAGGTAGACCATTTCCGCCCATGTTGGATTGGTGTAGAATGAGTATGGGGACAGTGGAACAAGTGGAGCAATTATGTACAGCTACTAAGAAGATTTTCGGGTAATATATGGGCGCATTCAAAAAAATAAAGCTAGTTCCCAATTGGAAAAAAATCAAACAAATTACCTATTCGGTTGAACGAAAGGATTTTTTTCGATATATGGATAATCATCGTTATCCCATTGATAATGCCTATGAATTGGAGCTAAAACATCTGAAAAATTATCCTTCTACGACGCTCTTGGAAGCAACTTACCCTAAAGGAATCTTGGAACTGCTTACTAGCTTTCAACCATACAATGCTTTTATAGGAAAAGAAGCAAGTTTTTTACCCCAAGAAAAACATCCATTTAGTTATACGACAAGTCAAGATGGACAAATAAAAGCGTTGACTAACCTAAAACAAATTCATAAATATGGTTTTTGGTTAGAAGCCGCGATTGAAGCAACTAATCTAGAAAAGCAGGAAAAGAAGTATTTAAAAAAAAGCATCAATTATTTCTTAGAAGATGAGGTCACTAAACAAGATTATTTAAAAAGAGATTTAGAAATAATTCATGAATATTATGGTGCTACTTTTTACGAAGATTTAATACTTGATTTATCCGATGAGACATTTAGTTTATCAGATAGACCCAAGAAAAAGAAAATTCCTAGGAAACTAAGAGCATTAGTAGAGGCATGGAACGAAGATACCAAAGGGATAAAGATGATAGCCATTAGACAGGATGCAAACGAATTGATAATTGATACTATCTGGGGAATTAATCTTTTTTCTATTGATGCTTCTAATTGGCATGATTTCTCTCTCCTCAAAAAAGCGTTTCTAGATGGAGATTTTGATATTGAACGCTATCACAATATCACGCTTCACCAAAAAATCTATAAATATAGTTTATCGGATAAAATTTTAAATTTCTATAGTCATAAACGGAGGACTGTGAGTGATAAAATGGATAAACTATTGGATGTGAAAATAGAACGAAAATTATAGTACTTTTGACCAGATGCCTAAAAACAAATTTTCCATATTGGCCCTATTATTTATCTTAGGTATCTACGCCTTTGTCTTTTGCCGTTTCCAAATGTGGCAAACAGGTGCACAAGGAGGTGACCCACTGGGCTATTATACTTACCTACC
>JBGCFJ010000482.1:0-2241 GCA_045106885.1 Saprospiraceae bacterium | reverse complement strand
CTAATCGAATTACTACTTGTCCATTGATGCTGCACTTGTCCCTTTGGGTCAATTAATTCAAAATTAACAGGATGATTTGCTGGTAATTTTCCTTGTTTGTCTTCCAAAACAAAATTTAGAAAGATGGAATCTCCTGGTCGCCAAACCCCTCTTTCTCCATAAATAAAGCCTTTTAGCCCTTTTTGTGCTTCTGTACCTTCCACGTCAAATCGACTTAGAGAAAGTGAATTAGGGTCTAGCATTCTTAAATATCCTTTTTGGTCACCTTTAGAGGCAATGACCGCAAAAGGTTTTTTAGCTAATTTTGTTTCCGCAATTCCATCTCCATCTGTGGTCATTGATTTAATCAATTGTTGTTGATAATCATAAAATTCCACTGTTGTTCCAGACATTGGATTGGTCGATTTTATATCCGCTACAGCAATCATCACCGAACCATCTTTGCCGCTTTTAGCAATAATGCCTATATCAGAAGCCAACACATTTCTTCGTACAAATCGGTCATAATTATAATAAGCAGGGAAACAAGGATTATCTCGATGTCCATATTCAAATCCATCATAATAACCATCAATTCCATAATAACTCCCCCAAATACTAACAAATTCGCCGTCGTCGTCTAATCCGTTTTCTAAAAGGGTTAAGTTGTCGTCGTCTTCCGCTTCTCCTCCACAATTATAAAGGGCATAAGTTGGTCGAAAGCCCATTCTAATTTGCAAAATAGCGTCGGGGTCTGCTTTAATTAATTGAGCCAAATCAACGGCATACCGAGACATGGTATAGGGATTAGCATTTCCATCCAAATCAGCTAGTACAACTTTCTCTTGTAAAATAATTCTACCAACTCGCTCCAAGTCATAGCCTTGGTCTATCGCATTGGTTTGTAAAAATTGTAAAATATTATTATCAAAAATTTTCACGACTTCAATATCAACAGCTTTTAATCCAACCGCTTCAAATGGAAATATCAAGCCATTAGAGTTGGGCATAATTGTACCTTGCCCGACTAACCTCAATTGAGGTTTAGCATCCGAAATGGCAACATTCCAAGTGCTACTTTTTGGCATTTTTGTCCCATTCACATTTTTCACGCCAGGTCGAACTGTTACTTTTCTTTCACCCGTAATTCTGCCAGTTGGATATATTTTTAATACATTTCTATCTATAACAAATTTAAGCCGACCATTATAATTAGAGATACTAACCAGACCTGCCAATTGTTGGTTTTTCTGTAAAGGGTCGGTAAAACGTAAAGCAATATGCGTATCTCCACTACCTTTCACCTCTGCATTGGCTACTTTAAATTCATCTAACGGCGGCACCAATACTTCTTTTGTTCCTTTCTTAGAAATACCAACCGCTTGTCCATTCCAATTAATCGCTACTTCAGAAGCACTATTACCTCGGCTAATTCCTTCGATAATAAATTGATGTCGTTTATTCCCATCCAAATGTTGCCAATTAACAGCTAGTGATTTTCCACCTTGTTTAGCCGTTAAGCCTTTTTCTACAATTTCTGCATCTGCAATATCTCCAGTTAATACCTTACCGTGTAGTTCTTGTTCTTTTAAATTATCTGAATTAACCGCTCGCAAACCATCAATATTTACATCATACCGCAAATCTCTAGTTCTAAAAGCCATAATAAAAGAACTCGCTTCCTTTGGCACATTTTCAAATATTTTATTTAAGGCTAGTTTAAATTCATATTTCGTTCCAGAATTTAAATAGGTGGCTGGTTCAAATAAAATGGTTTGCGCATCTTCCCAAATCGCTTTCCCTTCCACTTTTGGAGCTAAATTATATAATTTTGACTCCACTACTTCGCCTACCTTTTCTAAAGCAATCGCTTCTTTGGCAAAACGAATTCTGATAGGAGTCGTTTTAGAAATCACACCAGAAGTATAAGCATATACATAGGAACTAACATCCGCTGCTTTGGCAGATTCACTAACTTTTTGTTTACAAGACTGAAACAAAAGGAGGGCAATTAAAATGAAAATAAAATTCCCAATAGTGGTGTAAGTGGCTTTCTGCATGGTTTTATTTTTATTTTTGAGGAATTATTTTAGTTGGCAATAGGCAATCAACCGTTGGCAATGCCTAATGCATTACTTGAAATTTTTAGTCTTCTACACGACCAAAATTATTTTAACCAATGTCTTAACGCCAAAAAATAGTGGTAGTGCTATAAATGTAAGGCTATAATATTTTATAAACTCAATGTTTCTTATGGGGTTT
>JBGCFJ010000481.1:0-5841 GCA_045106885.1 Saprospiraceae bacterium | reverse complement strand
GGTTAATTACTCCTACAGACGGGGTCAGAGCGCTGCTCTTTTAGTAAAAAATCAAGGAGCGTAGCTTCGAAACGGTCTGTAGGAATTGCTGAATGTCCATTTTCCTTTAAGGAGCGTAGCTTCGGCACGTTATAGCAATCTTTTTTCGGTCAATAATTAAGTACAGGGAACCAACTGAATATCAGAAATTTACATTTATTCAATCTGACTTCTGACAGTTTATGTAATAAACTCCCGATAGCTATCGGGAGACTTCTCACTTCTTTCTAGATATCAATTTTCTTTCTGATTATCTATTGTTGGATAAAAAATCTTTTATGAAAAAAAAAGAAATACATATAGTTGGCGGTGGTGTCATTGGGCTTTGTGCCGCTTGGTACTTAGTCAAAGAGGGCTATCAAGTAACGATTATTGATAAAAATGATTTCTCGAACGGTACTTCTTATGGCAATGCAGGGATGATTGTGCCAAGTCATTTTGTACCGATGGCTACACCAGGAGTCATTACGCAAGGGTTAAAATGGCTGTTAAATAGTAAGAGTCCCTTTTATGTAAAACCTCGTTTAAATTCGGATTTGATACAATGGCTTTGGCATTTCTATCGGTCAGCGAATAATAAACAAGTAGCGCAAGCCATGCCCATGCTCTATGCTTTCAATGAGCGTAGCAAAGAATTGTATAAAGAAATGGCGAGCAGTAGCGACTTTGATTTTGGTTTTGAAGAAAAAGGGTTGTTAATGCTTTATAAAACCAAAAAACAAGCAGAAAAAGAAGAAATATTAGCCAATCAAGCCTATCAATTAGGTTTGAAAGCAGAAATACTGGATAGTCAAGGATTAAAGCAGTTAGAACCAGAGGTAGATTTAGAGGTGTTAGGTGGTATTTATTTCCCTGGAGATGCACATCTATATCCGAATCAATTGATGGGGCAAATGACTCGACTATTAACAAAGAAAGGAGTTCAATTTAGCGGAAATAATGCAATTGTAGATTTTAAATTAAAAGGAAAAAAGATAAATGCTTTAGTGAATGATAGGGGAGAGGTGATACCCGTAGAAAATGTACTATTGACGGCTGGTAGTTGGACGGGACTTATCTTAAAAAAAGCAGGAATTAAAGTCCATTTACAAGATGGAAAAGGCTATAGTGTTACTTTGAAAAAGCCGCCACTTCGTCCACGTATTCCAACGATTTTATCGGAAGCAAAAGTAGCGATTACGCCAATGGGCGAAGATTTAAGAATCGGTGGAACTTTAGAACTAAGTGGCTTGTCCTCTAAAATTAGTCAAAGTCGAGTGCAGGGTATCTTAGAAAGTATTCCAAACTATTACAGGAACCTACCCCTTCCACCTACAGCAATAGAAAAAGTTTGGAAAGGTTATCGACCCTGCACACCCGATGGATTACCTTACATTGGTAAATCGTCAAATTTATCCAATCTGATTGTCGGAACAGGTCATGGCATGATGGGGTTAAGTTTAGGAGCTGCTACGGGCAAATTGCTTAGTGAAGTAGTTACGGAACAGCAGACAATGTTGGATATTCAGCCTTTTCGGCTGAATCGTTTTTAGAGTTTTATTTCACCCATAATTTTCGATATTTAGAAGGCGTACTATTTTTTATTTTTTTGAACTGTCTAACAAAGTTTGACACATTCTTAAATCCTACTTCATAACAAATTCGTTCTATTGTGAAGTTTGCATTTTTCAAAGAAATACAGGCATTTTCAATCCTTAGTTCATTTAGGAATTGGATGTATGTTTTACCTGTGTGTAGTTTGAAGAAATAGCTAAATTGAGACCGGCTCAAATGAGCGATTTTGGTAATTTGTTCAATTGTTATTTCTTGGTTAAAATTTTTAAAGGTAAAGTCTAAAACTTCATTGAGTCTCCCTCCTTCGTCTTCATTTAGCATCAACATATATTGTTCGTCATTAAGGTAGGTTTTATTTGCCTGATTAAGGAGGGCTAAAATTTGTAAAAACGTAATAACTAGCTGTTCATTACTGATTGTAGGCGTAGAGATAATTTTTTGATAAATCGTCTTTTTTAATGCACCTGAAATTTTAAGGACCCGATTACTTGCTTGCAACAAGGATTTGATAGCCATCATTTCCTTAATTTCAAAAAACTGTTTACCAAAAGAAAATTCATCAAAAAATAAAGAAATTCCTTTCACTCCTTCCTCCTGATGAGCAGTTGAAGTCGGCGTGCTTTTCAATAAATGTGGCACATTTGACCCAATTAATAAAATTTCCCCTGCTTCAAAAGTAGATACATTATTACCAGCATAAAAAACGCCTGCTCCTTTGACTATTGCCGTTATTTGAAATTCAGGATGATAATGCAATTGTTGATAAAATGTAGTCGCTTCGTCTATCTGCACCAATAGGGCATGATTTTCTGATTTTTGTATTTTAAAAGGAATGGGTTTAAGCATGTTTATTTATTTACAATTTAGCAAAGGGTATTGGGCACAGGGAAAAGGGGCGACCTATTTTATACGAAGGACTAAACGAACATGCCAAAATGCCATAAAACACCAGCAGGGTCATGCAAAAAGAATTCGCTGCCCCAATCAAGTTGTTGAATGGTAGATAATTTTACGTTTTTGTATTGCTTAGGTAAGTCTAGTTGTGCTACTTCCTTCCAACATTTATCGACATCATCTACTTCCAGAAAAACCATGGAATTATCACACCATTGTTTAACATACGCATCCTGTAAATAAAAGGCTAGATTCTCATTCACTTTAAAAAGAGACATTTTAGGAGAAAGGACCACTTCTTCAAAACCTAAGGCTTGATAGAACGCTAGGGATGTTTTATAGTTTTTTGCGCCAATGAAAGTTCTAATACTTTTAGCTTGATAATTCATTCGTACTATATTTTAGGCTAAAATAAAGAGAATTAGCTAAAGGTAAAAATAGCCAAGTAAAAATACTTTTCCGTAATAACCGCAAAGCAGTAGAAATGTGATATTCCACGGTCTTTTTAGTAATACCTAATTGCTCGGCAATTTTGGCATAATTCATTTCTTCAAAACGACTCATTTTAAAAACAATGCTACACTTAGGCGGTAACGCATTTATTTTATTTAGGTTGAACCAAAGGATAGGTTTTATCATATAATCCCAATTGTCGCCTCTTCTATATCGCACCCTCCAAAAATATAGGATGTGGTAAATGGACATCTCAAGTCCCTAATTTTTTGAGTAGCGTTTCCGTCTTTTCTATTTCTTTTAATGCCAAATTGTTTTGTTCGGTTGTATCCGTAGGTAAGTGATATAATAAAGGCAAACGGTCAGGTAATAAAATTTTATCGATACCGCAGAATAGGTCGAGTCAAACAAGTCGGGCCACCACCACCTTTTACACTAATTTCCAGCCCTTCATAAGTAAAGACCTGACAACCAGCCGCTTCTAATCGTGCTTGTGTAATCGGATTTCCTTTTACCATCACACATTTTCGTGGAGCGATAGCTAAGACATTACAACCCATAGACGCAAATTCTTCGGTTGGTACTTCTACCAATTCGTAGCCTCTTTTGATTAATTCTGCTCTAAATCGAACAGGCATCAAAGGAGAATAAACGACTGCTAAATTTTTATCGACAGGACTAAAAATAGACATTAAATGAAAGACATCAGAAGGCCCTTGATAATGCGGCAAATCCACTTGAACAACTTCTACACCAAGCGGTTCTAACATTTTTCCTAATTGCTCAAAACCTTGGTCATTACTCCGATAGCCATGCGCAACCGCTAAGGTATTTTCATCTAACCAAGCGACATCACCACCTTCAATCGTTCCTGGTGCGGTAATCGAACCTAAAATTTTGATACCCGCAGCCTCAAATGCTTCCTTGGATGCTGCTGGTTCGGTATCACGTTGCCCTTTCCCCATATTGCAAAGAATCATCCCTGCGTCGGTGGAAATAGAAGCATCTCGACAATACATAGAATCCATGCCTACAGAAAAATCTGCTGGCAAATAATGAATTGTCGTTTTCTGATTTTCTAGTAATTGCACAAAATGGTCATATTCACTAATGGCTTTTGATAAATCAGGTTTATCTAAATAGTTGAGGTCTTTCCAATTGGCATCTACCGTATATTCATCCATAAAAGCATCACCTACTTTTTTGATAAATACAGATTCCAAGACGCCATATTCAGAATGTGCAGTTAGTTTAGCGTGATTTTTGGGTTTCCCTGCGACCAATGCTTCATTATATTCGGTAAATCCACTATCCACGAATTCTTCAAAAGCACTATTTAGGCGTAAATAAGCCAGCATATCATGAGTGAGAATCGCATTTTCATCTTTAAACCCATATTTTTTAGCATTTTTCAAAGCCTCAAATCCATCAGCAGTTTTTTCTAACACAGAATAAATACACGCTAAATGGAAATAGATTTCTGCATCTCTCTCATCTATTTTTAAACCAGCTTTAAAATCTTCTAAAGCTTCCTCTAGCTGATATTCTTTCATTTTCACAATGCCTGCTTGCTTCGGCTTATTCACTCTTGGCGGCGTATATCTTCTTTTAGGTTTTGTTTTATGACCTTGATAATTTCCTTTTTTACTTCCTCTTTGTAAGAGGACATTTTTATAAATGACTTGCCCATTTCTTCGTAAATCCAAAAATACCTGACCTAGCATATTTACCTTCGATGTCAAAATATATCGAACCTGTCGTCGATTTTCTGTAATGGTAAAATAATGATTCGTACCTTTAACAGAGGATTTTTGAGAGACGGTTCTGCCGTTTGCCGTTACGGTTTCCATACCTGACCAATCATTATTGAATTCTATAACTGTTTCGTTTGAGATAAGCTTTTTGTAATACATGGTTAATGTTCAATTTTCAATTTATAATTTTCAATTTTCAATAGCTACTTCTGAAAATTAAAGTCTACCGTTTTATCCATACATAAATGGGAATACCACTCATGAGGGCTAAAAATCCCCAAAATACGATTTCTTCCCCAGAACCTGCAACTGCCCACATAGAAAAAATAAAAGCAAGACTTCCCCAAATCCAAGTCCATTTTTTATCAGAACGCAAAGCAAATAATAGATGGGTGGCGGTTGAAAATAAATAAGGGACTAAACAGGTCAAAGTTGCCAATAAAATCATAAATTCAAAAGTTTTGACTAAGCTTTTGCTATAATTCATGAGCATCAAACCAGAAATTAGTAAACTAGAAAAAATCAAGCCACTTGCTGGCATATTATTTTTGTTGACCTTGCCAAATAAGGCGGGGAAAAGTTTGTCTTTTGCCGCCGCCATCGGAATTTGCCCTTGCATCATTATCCAACCATTTAAAGCGCCAAAAGTAGAAATGACAATACCTAAGGCGACCCAATTTCTAGCAGATTTCCCCCAAATAACAACTGCTGCATCCGCAAAAGGGGCACTCGAATTTTGTAAGGTTTCGGGTGGAATAATGCCCATGACGGCAATAGACCCTAGGATATAGGCAAAAATCGCAATCCAAGTCCCTAGCATAGTTGCCTTTGGAATGGTTACTGTTGGATTTTCGATATTATCAGCAGGTATAGTCGCAGATTCTATGCCTAGAAAAGCAAAAAGGGTCAACGTTGCCGTAGCAGTAATGGCCGCAAAATCACTTTCTCCACTCAAATTAAAAGGCTTAAAATGCGCTAATTCTATAAAAAATAAACCTACAATAGCAACTAAAATAAGCGGCACTAATTTTAAGACGGTCGTCACTACTTGAATCCAACTTGCCTCTTTTTCGCCACGGGTGATGTTTGTGTTGATTTGTTTTGCTGGTTTGTTTCCTCTTTGTATTTTTGTTCTTTTTTTTTTTTT
>JBGCFJ010000480.1:0-9195 GCA_045106885.1 Saprospiraceae bacterium | reverse complement strand
TAGCGTGCTTCCTTCTTTTGTCGGATATGGAAGTTGGGGCTTAGTGGGTAATGAATTACAATTAGATTATGGAGGAAAAGGGCTCAATTGGAAATTGGCAAGTGCTTTTTATGAAATTGAAGAATCCAACGAAGAATTTTTCGCCACCAAATTTGAAGAAGATTATAATCATTTGAGTTTAGGCATTTCTTTAGAAGAAGTACCGCTAAACATCCTATTCAATAAAATAAGGATTAGACCTGTCGATAAAGACAATTTCTAAAAGGTCAAACCCAACTATACAAGTTTCGACCCTTTGCGCTATAAACATAAAATGCATTATATATGACAGCAATTGGAAATATAGTGCAATATAAAAAACAATATGAATACAAGTAAAAATGATGATAGAACCACCAAAAATATTCCTTGCACAAGTGGATGAATTAATTGAAGCACATTTAAATAATCCTAAACTCTTGTGGATGTTAACCAAGCAATTACATCTGAGTTCTTCCCAAGTTTACAGGAAAATAAATTATCTGCTATAAAATCAGCATGCTCTTGCTTTTCTATGGACAATTGCTCCATAAATGGGCTTTTTGCAAATTCTTCTGCTAATTGCCCTAATTCTTCTCGAAGTTTTTCCAGTTCCTCCATCTAATTTTTATAAAAGTTAATAATAAGTCCACTAATAACTACATTTTTACCGAGCTTGACAAATTTCCAATAACCAATTTCGATTATATAGCCGCTTCGTCTCATTAATTTTTTCGATGATGGCAGGGTATTTATATTTAGTGGCTCGAACGATTCTGCCTAGAATGTTGGTGAAGTTTAGGTAGGCTTCTCTTACATCTTTAGCTAATTTTTTATTTCTTCTTAAATAAATAGAAAAAGAAGCGATTAGGGCAAAAAGAGCCTCTCCCTCATTGATTTCATAGTAAATTTTTAAGAGCATAACCTTAGCTCCAAGATTATAAGATAAATCAGAATATTGTACTTGAATAAGGTGTATTTGGGCATCTTTATAGTTCTTTTTCCTATAACTAATATCCGCTAAATTAAAATGTAAAGCATCTTCTTGATAATGAGTCTCTAAATTTTTATGGTGCTTTTGAATAAATTCTTCTGTAAAATCATATTTTTTTAAATTTAGTCCTAGCTTAACGACATTTTTAAAATGCCATGGTGAAAGGTAACCTTGATTAAACAAAATACGCTGTTCAATCCCATCTAAGTATAACTCTAAACTTTGTTCAGCATAATATCTTAAGTTATTATTTTTGCTCATTTGAAAGATACAATAATTAATTCCATATTGATAAATTATTGCCTTCTCAATTCGTGGTATTAAATTCTTATATTCAATAAGTAAACCCTTCAATTTTTCAAAATTTGACTCAGCATGTTCTTTTTTGAGAATAAAATAGGTTTCTAAATAAACAGCAATAAGAGGTGCTTCATATATTGGAGTCGTTTCTAAAAAACTAACAACTTCATTTTCTAACATTGGTTTATAAGGTGCATTCATTAACTTTGAGCGACTGACCATTTCGCAGCAGTGTTTTAGTTTATGAATTAAATAAAACTGGTCTAATTCATCTGATGTTGCTTGTAAATTAGGGTCATAGTTTCTAAGGTTTTTATTATTATAATGAACATTTGCTATTTCAGATTTTTGATACTGAAACAAATAATAGTCAATATTTTCTTTTTTTCTATCCTCGAATATTTGTGTAGATTTATCATATTGATAATTATAATGTTTTTCTAATTGTCTTTTAACCAAAGATTTCTGCAAAGAAAGGTTTACTAAAGGGAGTTGCAGTTCAATCTCTCTTTGAGCCAAAAATTTCTCAGCTTGTCCTAACAAAAAATTCATAGCATAACTGATTCGTTTTTCATCATAAATTTCATTAGGATATAATTTCTTAAAAACCTTTTCTTTACGAATTGCTTTTTCCTTAAAATCAGGTGATTGTGCTCTTAAATAATCACAAAAAACAACCAATTCTTCTCGACTATTAAAATAGGGAGACAGTAAAAATTTGCGAAACCAACGCCAATCTTCCTTTTCAAAGGTTTTTAATAAGTCAATTAGTTTACTATTCTGCATATTTTTTTTTGAAAATCATTTTCATTACAAATAGACCTAAATAATTGATAATAAAATACTTACATCTAAAAAACAAGTATTAAACAGTCTAAAAGAGGTCATTTTATTCTGGAAAAATACAAAAAATGTAATTGGGAATAAGGCTTTTTTAAGATACTTTTACAAGGAATGCTCGTCTTATACAAATTAAGTAAGATATAGCATACTTTAAAGATTGCATAAATCCTATATTTTCCCATGAATTAAAACTATGCAAACAATGAAAATATTTAGACCTTTTTTATTTTTTTTACTCGTATTTAGTACCTCTTTATCTTTATCCGCACAGGATATTATCTGGCCCGGTGATGTAAATAATAATGGACAAGTAACAGAAGTGGACTTGTTATTTCTCGGATTAGGTTACGGGTTAGAAGGCCAACGTAGAAAAGAGACTAATTCGAATTGGACCGAACAAGCCGGTAACCCTTGGGCTACTTCAGCTGTAGGTGGCTTGGATTTAGCCTTTGCGGATTGTAATGGAGATGGAACTATTGATGCAAATGATGTAAATGCCATTAAAGATAATTTTGGCAAAATGCATACTGACGGTACTTCCTTACGAGATGAAATACTATTAGCTACGGTAGGTATTGATCCTGCCTTTAGCATCCCTAATGATACCAATTTAGAGATTTCTCCAAGTACAGAAAGTATTACGATTCCTATTCATTTAGGAAATGATACTTTATCCATAGAAAGCTTATTAGGGATTTCTTTTTCTATTAGAGTCAATGGGCAAGTTTTTGAGGAATCTGCCACTACCTTCCAATTAAATGGTTGGTTACCATCTGATAATTCTGAACTTATTAGAAATGAAAATTTACCAGAACCCGTCACTAGTAATGACCCAGAAAAATATATTGTAGCTTATACTAAAACGAATCAATTAGCGTCTACAGGAAGTGGTCTTATTGGTGAACTTACTTTAACTCCTGGCTTTGTAGTTATTGGTGACGTTCCTGATTTCCGAGTCACAATTGACAGCATCACCCTAATAGATGTCCAAAGAAATTTAACCCCAGTAGTCGGTACAGAAATAATCCTTAATCCAGTCCATTTTTTAGATAGCACATCTGCAACGACAACGATTTGTCAAGGCGAAAGCTATGACTTTAATAATACTATTTTAACCGAAAGTGGTATTTATAGAGATACTCTACAAAATATTTATGGACGAGATAGTATTATCATTCTAGATTTAGCTATCATTCCAAGTCCAGCCGCTACTATAAATGAAACAATTTGCCAAGGCGAGACTTATTTATTTGGTGGAGATACGCTACGTCAAGCAGGTACTTATACTAAAATGTTGCAAGCTTTTAATGGTTGCGATAGTGCGACGACCTTAGCATTAGCAGTTTTAGATACCTTACAAACTGTTATAGAAAAAACGATTTGCCAAGGCGATAGTTTTGAGTTTAAAGGGGAATTTTTAACCGCAGCAGGGAATTACCGAGATACTTTAACCGCAGCGAATGGTTGTAACCAATATGTTGTCTTGAACCTAGCGGTGAATGACACGCTACAAAGTGTGATTGACCGCACGATTTGTCAAGGAGATATGTTTTCTTTCAATGAGCAAACATTAATGGACGCAGGTACTTATAGAGATACTTTCATCGCAGCGAATGGTTGTGACCAATATGTTGTGTTAAATTTAAGTGTGGCAGAACAATTCCAGACAATGCTAACGCAAAGTATTTGTCAAGGAGAAGCTTATCTTTTTGGGGATGTAGCAAGAGTTGAAAGTGGTGTCTATCAACAGGCTTTATCAGCGATAAATGGTTGTGATAGTGTCGTTACTTTAAATTTAACGGTCAATGATATTGGAGAAACTACTATTAACCAAACCATCTGTGAAAGTGCAGTTTATGATTTTAATGGCCAAAATTTAGCAACGGCAGGCATTTATCGAGATACGCTTTCCAATGTCAATGGTTGTGATAGTTTTGTAATCTTAACCTTGAAAATTTCTGACCGTTTTGAAACAGAATTGAATGAAGCGATATGTGTGGGAGAAAGTATGTCTTTTAATGGGCAAACAATTGAAACTTCAGGCAGCTATCAACAAGATTTTGTGGCAACAAATGGTTGCGATAGTATGGTGACTTTAAATTTAACGGTTAATACAACTGACTTTACGGCTTTAAGTGAAGAAATTTGTGCTGGTAGTAGTCGGTCTTTCAACGGGCATAATTTATCCGAGACAGGTACTTATTTAGATACTTTGCGCACCCAAAATGGTTGTGATAGTATGGTCGAATTAACCTTAACCGTTTCACCAATGATAGAAAGTACCTCTGAACAAACCATTTGTGCAGGAGATACGATTGAATTCCATACCTTCATTTTAACGAAAACTAATTCCTATACAACTATGCTAAAAACTGCGGAAGGTTGTGATAGTATGGTGATTCTCAATTTACAGGTTTTGGAAACTATTGAAACGATTATTGAAGAAATGCTTTGCCCACAAGATAGTCTGCTATTTGGTGACGATATGCTAACCGAAGCAGGTGTATATACCCAAAATCTACTATCCATCGATGGTTGTGATAGTACCGTTACTTTAAATTTAACGATGGGTGTAGCAGGAGCAGGTGGTTGTCAATCTGTCAGTATCGAAGAGGAATTTTTACAAAGTATTGAGATTTATCCAAATCCAGTTCGACAAAGTTTATTTATCGATTCGCCAACTGTTCCATTAAATCATATTCGATTAATTAATTTAACAGGACAGGTCTTAAAAGCACAAACTTTTAATCGTGGCAACTCCCCTACTCAACAAGAAATAAATATGCAGGATGTAGTGTCTGGGGTATATTGGGTGTTGATTCAGACAGAATATGGGTTGCGGCAGAAGAAAATAGTGAAGTTTTAATAAGTTTTACATTTAAATTAAAAAATGATAATCATCCGTTGTTTACTTAATCCGTTCTAAATTATTTTTTCAACAACGGATTAAATAAACAACGGATTTTCACATTTATATATAGGGTAATGGGTTTGACGAACTAGATAAAATATTAGACAGTTCTTAATCTTAATTTGTGACTAAAAGGTTTTCTTATAAAAAATTGGGACTACGGTGAAAAGTGTGGGTAAGTGAAAATTCTTCCTCCTAGATTGCTGGTTAGGACTTTCAGTCCGATACCATTTTATTGCTCGCCTCTGGCGAGGTATTTATAAATTAATCTATTAACGCTTGCCAGAGGCAAGAAAAATAAAGGTGTCGGACTAAAAGTCCTAACCAGCAACCCACACTTTTCACCGTAGTGCCAAAAAATTATAACTCTCGAAACTCTACTCGGAATAACAAATATTACCATATCTCCGATTCATCGGAGTAAACTAAGTACCTACTATTAAATAATCGTCACTTTTGATTTAGGCTATTTTTTCACTAGACGAGGCAAAAAATCTTTGCATAGCCCCGCTACGGAAATATTTTTTAACATGAGCTAAGAAAGGAAGATTCGGGGAATCTTGATTTCTTAGTGAACCGCTTGCGGATGGGATGCTTATAGTGGAAAAAGAGCCCATCATAAAGTGTCGAGTATTTGGTTGTAGGTACTTATGTTAAAGTAAAGCCCTAAATTACATTAAATTTTTTTAATTTAAAATAAGGTCGCTAACAAATAATATACTAATGCTATTTTCCAATTTTAGCCTCTGACAATAGTAATAATAAAGCCAATTGAGTGGATTTATATCCATCCACATCCAACCACCATTCATCTAAAGAATGTGCATTCCTTCCTACTCCCCCACGACCGATTGTGACTGCGGGAATATTCATAGAAATAGGAATATTAGAATTTGTAGAACCTCTAGTTAATTGAGGTCTTTTCCCCATAAAAGCAGTACAAGCCATCGCCCGTTGAATAATTGGTAGTTTTTCAGATAATTCACCAGAGGGTCTGTCTCCTATTTTATCAATATCAACAGTCAATGACTTACCCAATCTTTTTAGCTTATTCTGTGCCGCTAAAGCCGCATTTACCGCATCTTTAAGGATAACATCCATTGTGTCCAATCTAGCTGGATTAACAGAACGCATATCAATTTCCATACTAGAAGAAAATGGAATAGAATTGATAGAAGTTCCTCCACTAATAATACCTACATTATAGCTTGTTTTAGGTCCGTAAGCAGTAAAGGCATCTGCAGCTTGCACAAAATTATGAATAGCTGTACCTAAAGCGTGATGGGGATTCCCCAATCCAAAAGCGCCCCAAGAATGTCCTCCTGGACCATGAAAAGTAATTCGATAGCGATGAGACCCCACTCCTTGATTATTTACTCGACCAAGGCTTCCACCGTCAATGGCTATCCATGAATCAATTTTAGTTCCTTTTTCACTAAATATATGCTTTACCCCTCGTAAATCTCCCAAACCTTCTTCTCCAACCGAACCAACAAACAATACATCATGCTCTGTCTCAATTTTAGCATCATTCATCGTTTGTAAAACACGAATAACCATTGCCAAACCACGGGTATCGTCCGCAGCACCTGGGGCATAAAGGGTATCTCCTCTCATTTTTACTTTTACATCTGTTCCCTCAGGAAAAACCGTATCTAAATGGGCATCCAAGGCAATTACTTTATTCCCTTTTTTTCCTTTTTTTCCTTTTCTCAAGGCTAAAACATTACCAACTTCATCTATCCAGATAGAATCGACACCTGCTGCCTTCATCATTTTCAAAAATTGAGCTGCTCGTTTTTCTTCTTTAAAAGGAGGGGCTTCTATTTCCGTTAATAAAATATGGTCTGCTAATGTTTGACTACGCTGTGCTTCAATGATTTGAAAGGCTTTCTTTACACATTTCTTTTTAGACAATTGGCGAATTTCTTTTTGATACGCTGGTTCAATAACTGTAACAGCTTGCGCTTTCTCTTGTCCGAAAAGGCTTATGCTACTAAATAAAAAAATAAATAAGTTAAAATATCTCATTCGTCTATGATGTTTAAAGTGAATAATTCAAAAGAGGTTACTGGAAATTTAAGGGCTTTCTTATAAAAGTACAAGGATAAGTTAAATACATATCAAAAAGACTAAATTAAGAGATAATGTTCTTTTTTAGCACCTCATTCTACATTTATTCATTTTAACAAGTAGCATAAAATATTGCACCGCTATTTAAGTATAAATTTAAACAAATTCATAATATGTTAAAAAAAATTTAATCTTTAAAAACAAGTGGATTTTTTTTTCACATTTTAAGAATTTTGAGGCGATAAATTTTTATTTTTCATCACAACTTTAAATTTTTTAAAATGAAAAAAAGTTATTTTTCTTTTGTTTTAGGTTGCTTTCTCGTTATGGTGTCATTTAAGAAGCTATACAGCCATTCTTATGTCCAGACAGAAAGTCATTTTTACGCCGATACGACCCTACTTGCCGTTAGTGGGGGGTATAGTAAAGTCAAATGGACAGGATACAAAATCGGAGGAAAACATACAGGACATATCGAAGTTAGCAGCGGTGAGTTATTATTTATCGACGATGTTTTAGCTGGTGGTAATTTTGAAATTGATATGGCGACGGTTAGTAATACAGATATTGAATCGGAAGAAATGAAAAACAAGTTAGAAGAACATTTAAAATCTCCTGATTTCTTCGACGTAAAAAAACATCCTATAGCCACTTTTAAAATTGATAAAGTAGTTCCTTATGGGTTGGTAGACAAAGATAAATCAAAGTATAAAATAGTAGGTCAACTAACGATGAAAGGCATTACCAAAGAAATAAAATTTGAAGCTGATTTCTTTGAATACAACACTAGTTATTCGATAACTGCTAGATTAAATTTTGATCGTTCAGATTTTAATATTCAATATGGGTCAGGTACTTTCTTTGCCGATATTGGAGATAAAATTATTTACGATGGTGTATTATTAGACCTTAGTTTAGCTGCCCTTAAGTAAATAATCAATGAGTAGATGTAAAATTGATTAAATGAATACCTATTTGTGGTAGAAATCATCCATAATTACTCAATTTTTCTGGATGATTTTTATCACAGATATTTATTGACTATGTATTTCCTGTTTAACGAATTCATCATTCCTCATTTATAGTTCCTCTTTAAACTCGCCAATTCTAAACAAAAACGCACTTTATCCACCAAAAAATAAAAAATCTCCTTCCTTTTTGAGACATTTGGAAAAACCCTCACTCATCACCTAATTTCAAAAAATGAAGTACCTCATTACTATTTGTTGTTTGCTGCTACAAAACATTGTTTTTGGTCAATATTATCAAGCTTCCGTTCAGGAAAATTATCAGATTCAAGTCGAGAAAATCAATCAACCGCTAACTACCGCAAGAAACACCCAAGAAATAACGGAACAAATAGCTGGTTATCCCATGGGATTTAGGGCAGACCCCAATACTAAAAACTTTCGAAATGTTACGTTAGCTGATATAAATCAAGATGGAGTTGCGGAGATTATCTTTGCTGCCAATAATAAATTAATGGCATTTAGTAATCAAACCTTATTATGGGAAATAACACTAATAGGGACAGGTATTTACCCGCCGTCAGTGGCGGACGTAGATAATGATGGAGATATGGAAATTGTGCAAGTTACTGGAGGGAATGGAAAAAAAGGAAGGGTTTATTTAATCGACCACGAAGGAAGTATTCTCTCAGGTTTCCCAAAAAATTATGGAGATAATTGGATATTAACGACTGCTGCCCTAGCGGACTTAGATGGTGACCAACAATTAGAAATTATCTTTTTAGAACGCAATTCTCCAGGAGGAAACATTCATATTATAACAAATAAAGGAGAAGTTTGGAGTGAAAATTGGCCAGTCCGTTTACCAGGCACACCTGCTGTTACGCCTAGTATTGGAGACATTGATAATGATGGAGCAATGGAAATAGTAGTTGCCTCTACTACCGTTTTATATGCTTATAATTTAGATGGTCAATTAGTCCCTGGCTGGCCCGTAGATAATCCGAATACAAAATTTAGTTTCCAATCTCCCATTTTAGCAGATTTAGATGGCGATCAAGATTTAGAAATTATCGGGGCAAGTCATG
>JBGCFJ010000048.1:0-7452 GCA_045106885.1 Saprospiraceae bacterium | reverse complement strand
GGGGTCAGCTTTTAGGGCGACCTACTAATTATCAACAAAAACAAAAAGGCTTGATTAAGGAAATAGCGTTAAAAATATTGCCAAAAAACATTGATAATCAAACTTTTATACTTGAGCGTATCAGTAAAAAAGTTCGATGGCCAAAAGAAACCATTAAAGATTGGCAAATTGTCAAACGTTCTATTGATGCACGAGGTTATCAGCCTTTTTTCCAATTGAAAGTTTTGGTGACTAAGCAAGAAGCACTGCCTAAAAGTCCAGCAATTTTAGCTAATTTTTCTGACGTTTCTAAACAACAATCAGTGATTATTGTTGGCGCAGGTCCAGCTGGTTATTTCGCTGCCTTGGAATTAATTGAACTAGGTATCAAACCTATCATTTTTGATAGAGGAAAAGATGTAAGAGCGAGAAGAAGAGATTTAAGAGCTATACAACAGTTTGGAGAAGTAAATCCCCATTCTAACTACTGTTTTGGAGAAGGTGGTGCTGGCACCTATTCTGATGGCAAATTATATACCCGTTCTCAAAAAAGAGGAAAGATTTCTAAAGCCTTACAACTTTTAGTAGAACATGGCGCTCAATCAGACATTTTAGTAGATGCGCATCCGCATATTGGTTCCAATAAATTACCTAAAATTGTCGCAAATATTCGGGAGACGATTCTAAAATTTGGCGGAGAAATCCATTTTAATAGTTATGTTACCGATTTAATTATTCAAAAAGGCAAGGCAAAAGGCGTCATTGTCAATGAATCTGAGGAGCATTTAGCAACTGCAGTTATTTTAGCGACAGGTCATTCTGCTAGAGATATTTATCAGTTATTAGACAAAAAAGGAGTAACTATTGAATTTAAGCCTTTTGCCTTAGGTGTTAGAATAGAACATCCACAACCATTAATTGACAACATTCAATACAATCAAAAAAAGCGTGAAGAAAATCTTCCAGCAGCTAGTTATAAATTGGTTTGCCAAGTCAATCAAAGAGGTGTTTTCTCGTTTTGCATGTGTCCTGGTGGGCTAATTGTTCCAGCTGCTACTGCCCCAGGAGAAATAGTCGTGAATGGTATGTCTATGTCTCGCCGAGACTCTCCATTTGCCAATTCAGGTACAGTTATTCAAATTACGGAAAAAGATGTCCTCCCCTATCAAGCCCAAGGAGTATTTGCTGGGCTGGCGCTACAACAATCTGTAGAAAAAAAGCTATTCGATTTTGGCGACGGTAGTCAAAAAGCACCTGCTCAAAGATTAACAGATTTTGTAGCTGGCAAAATATCTGCAGACCTACCTAAAACTTCCTATATTCCAGGTATTTATGCCGCTCCAATGCACGAATTATTACCTCAATTTGTTTATGACCATCTACAAAAAGGCGTTGAAGAGTTTGGTCGAAAAATGAAGGGATACTATACCAATGAAGCCGTAGTTGTTGGAACAGAAAGTCGGACAAGCGCTCCGATTAGAATTCCTAGAAATAAAACAACTTATATGCACGATGACGTTAGTGGTTTATTTCCATGTGGCGAAGGTGCTGGTTTTGCTGGAGGGATTATTTCGGCTGCTTTGGATGGGCAGAATGTGGCGAAAGCAGTAAAGGCGTTTTTTAATTAAAACAAATTAATAATTTATTTTGACGCTGATTTCGCTGATTATTATGATTTTAAAAAAGTCCTTTTAACCCTATCTTAAGTACCTACAACCAAATACTCGACACTTTATGATGGGCTCTTTTTCCACTATACTTCGTTAAAAAATATTTCCGTAGCGGGGCTATGTAAAGATTTTTTGCCTCGTCTAGCGAAAAAATAGCCTAAATCAAAAGTGACGATTATTTAATAGTAGGTACTTATTAAAAAAAACTTCCATAAATAATAAAAGTCGCTAACCGTTTCTTAATTTGCATTTTTGTTAGCAGCAATTAGTAATTCCTCTTTGTTCTTTTGCCAATGTCAAATTGAATATTAAACATTGAAAATTCTAAACACTGTTTCTTTTATTCACTATTAATCACAAAGCATGAGATATACGCTTTTCCTACTTTTTTTACTTTCTTGTACGGCGTTTAAGATGCCAGCGAGTGACCCACCAACTAAGGAAACCATTATTAAAGAAGATATTCCTTACTTAGTTGATTTTTATAAAAATCGACATCAAAATCCAGAAATTTCGCTAAGAGAAAAAGAAACGGCAGCAGCATTAGCCAGCGAACTAAAACAAATCGGCTTTGAAGTAACTGAAAATTTTGGTGGATATGGTATTGTTGGTATTTTAAAAAATGGCGAAGGCCCGACCATTTTATATCGAACAGATATGGATGCCTTACCAATGCCAGAAAAAACAAATTTACCTTATGCGAGTACCAAAACTGTTGAATATAATGGCTTGACCACAGGTGCAATGCATTCTTGTGGGCATGATATTCACATGACCACTTGGGTAGGTACCGCTAGAGCGATGGCTAAAATGAAAGACCAATGGAAAGGGACTTTAATGTTAATCGGTCAACCTGCTGAAGAAATTGGTGCTGGAGCAAGATTAATGTTAGACAATGGTCTATATGAAAAATTTGGTGTACCTAATTATGCCATGGCTTTACATTCTAGTCCAACTGTTCCTGCTGGTCAAATTGCCGTTACAGATGGTTATACGATGGCAAATACGGAAAGTATAGATATTGAAGTGTATGGAGTTGGCTCGCATGGTGCAGCACCGCACATGTCCGTTGACCCTGTCATTATTGCCAGTATGATTATAATGGATTTACAAACAATTGTCAGTCGTTCGCTTAAGCCTATTGAGGATGCCGTTATTACAGTTGGTGCGATAAAGGGTGGAACGAAGCATAATATTATCTCTGACCAAGTCACGCTACAATTAACGATTAGAACCTATAAAAAAGACGTTCGAGCTTTGGTACATAAAAGAATTCGAGAAATTTGTACAGGCATTGCCATTGCAGCAGGCTTAGGAGAAGATAAGTATCCAAAAATAACTGTTCCCGATACTTTTACGCCAGCAAACTATAACCAACCTGCATTGGTAGAAAAACTAAAAGCATCTGCCAGCAAAGCCATTGGTAAAGACAATATTTTACCAGACGAACCGCAAATGTTAGGCGAAGATTATGCGATGTATGGACAAACAGAACATCAAGTTCCTTCCGTTTTATATTGGTTAGGTACTGTTCCTGATGAGCGCTTAAAAGCAGGGGATGATTTACCTGGTTTGCATTCTCCATTTTATTACCCAGACCCTTCGACTTCAATTGAAACAGGGGTGAATGTGAATGTGCAGGCTATGATGGATTTGATGAAGGGATGATTGAGGTTTAATCATAATTTGAAAACTAGAACAGTAGGCAGCAAAACAGTTGACAATTTACAGCAGTCCTAATTCATTCATAATCAATCTATTAAAACCAACAGGATATTGGCCGAAAAAAGATTGCTATAACGTGCCGAAGCTACGCTCCTTAAAGGAAAAATGGACATTCAGCAATTCCTACAGACAGTTTCGAAGCTACGCTCCTTGATTTTTTACTAAAAGAGCAGCGCTCTGACCCCGTCTGTAGCAGGGGCGATTGGTTCTAAAAAATGGAGACTGCTGGTGAGGACATTTTGTCCACAACCTCTATCCTACTCGCCTCTGGCGAACGTTTTATGTATTAATACTCGCCAGAGGCGAGCTAATATAGGTTGCGGGCTGCAAGTCCTCACCAGCATGATTCGGAAATTAATAGAACCAATCACCCCTGCGTCTGTAGGAGTAATTAACCCAAAACTCTTTTAAGGAGCGTAGCTTCATCACCACAAAAAATAAATTGAAATCTTTTTTCTTGCAATACAACAGGATATTAACCGCAGCAGTTCCCAATTTGGGAAATAACGAATCCCGAACGGGATTAAACATGAATAACCCTGTATGAAATGCAGGGAGATGGTGATAAACTCTGTCAAATCTAACAACTCTTAAGGAGTCTTGCACGGTCGCTTCAAAAACAGGCATTAGTAAATCATTTGCCATCGTTTCTACAGCCGTTTTTTCATCTCTATTAAATGCTTTTTCATTGGCAGTAGAAAAGGCTAAAAAAATATCTCCAGAGCCATTGCTTCCTCTTCCGCCTACTATTCCAACACCTAATGGGACTTCTGAGCGATTCTTTTTAATTGATGAGGCAGCAAGGGTACATCTGTTGCTAGAATGGCGATAATTGACCCATCTCCTTCTTGTCTCCTAGATTTTGGTGGTTGACATCCGTAATGGCATTAAATGTTCCTGTTGTGCCGACAAAAGGAACGCCTAAATCTCTGGCTCTCGGTTTTTGTCCATAGGAATAAATTGCAAATAGTGTGATTGTTAGAATCGTAATTATATTTTTCATTTTGAGTTTTTAAAGAAATATTTGACTCCATCTATGAGAAAAGGCTTAGCAAATCCAGAACAATAAATTCTGAAAAAACTAAGCCTTTTAGTATAAATAATAGTCGTCTATTCCAATTGATTAATCTTATCGGAGGACAAAATAAATTTGCTAAATGTTTACAAAAACATCTTCACACAGAACAAGCCTACTCCACCTAAAACAATTGTATAAGGCAAAGCCATCCAAATCATTTTTGTATAAGACAATCGGATAGCAGGGGCTAAAGCGGAAGTCAATAAGAATAAGAAAGCCGCTTGACCATTAGGAGTTGCTACACTAGGTAAGTTTGTTCCAGTATTAATAGCAATAGCTAGATTTTGAAATTCTTCTCTAGTAATCGTGCCCGCATCAAAAGCCGCTCGAACTTCATTGATATAAACGGTGGCTACAAATACATTATCACTAATCATGGAAAGTACACCATTTGCTATATAAAACATCGAAGGTTGGATAGATTTATCCATCGCTAAAACTGCATCAATAATCGGTGTGAATAAATGTAAGTCATGAATCATACCTACAATAACAAAAAAGACAGCCAATAAAGCGGTAAAAGGCAAAGCTTCTTCAAAAGAATGACCAATTTTATGTTCGTCTACGATTCCTGTAAAAGCGGTCTGCAATACAATTATCGCCAAACCAATTAAGCCAACTGGTGCCCAGTGATTCGCCAAAGCAACAATTAAGAAAATAGCTGCAACACCTTGTACTTTAATCGCATACCATTCTTTGTCTGTTCTATTGGCATCTTGCTTTTCTACATATCCCTCGATAATATCTCTAACTTGTTCTGGTAATTTTGTCCCAAATTCAAACCAACCTGTTAACTCTAAAACAACAACTGTTAATAAACCACTGACCAAAACAGGCATAGTGATTGGCGCCATTGCGTAGAAAAATTCCATGAAATTCCAATCTAATTTAGCTGCAATTAATAGATTTTGCGGCTCTCCAACCTGTGTACACACTCCACCTAATGCAGTACCAACTGCTCCGTGCATCACTAAACTACGCAAGAAACTACGGAATTGCTCCAATGTATCTCCACTCAATTCCTTTCTATCGGGCACCCCACTATCATCATAATCCGCATTACTCGAATGGACTTTATGATAAACTTGGTAAAACCCGACAAAAACACCTATTAATACTGCTGTAACGGTTAAAGCATCTAAAAAGGCACTTAAAAAAGCAGCTATAAAAGAGAATAGTAGGGACAATACGAGTTTAGACCTGACTTTAATGAATATTTTACCAAAGACGTACATTAGTAAAGGTTTCATAAAATAGATACCTGCCACCATAAACACTAAAAGCAAAATTACATCTAAGTTTCCTTCTATTTCATGGAATACTGTTTCTGGGCTGGTCAATCCTAATAAGACCACCTCAAATGCAATCAATCCACCAGCTTGTAATGGATAACATTTAAGCGCCATTGCTAAGGTCAAAATAAATTCAGCAATTACCACCCAACCAGTAACCGTCGGTCCAGCGGTGAATAATAAAATAGGATTTAATATCAAAAATGCAATAATCGCTTTCTTATACCAATCTGGTGAGTTTCCTAGGAATGATTTGTACGCCTCCATAAATTTAGTCCGTCGTTTAAATTGTATTTTTCTCGTTAAAACTAGCTATAAATAAATTTTAAAAATTTAAATATATTAAGGTAGTTCCTACCCCAATATTTGTTTCAGGAAAAAAACGAGTGAATAATAGTATAAAACATCCCCTTTTTGGAGAGTTTTAGGATAAAGTGGCAATATAATAATAATAGGAAATATTTCCACATTGCAATGGTTAAAATTAATAGTCAATTGTAAACAATATAAATTCATTCCTAATCTCACTCATTGTGAAAATTGGGAACTTTCCCTTATTTTCGCCCTTATGTCTAGCAAAAAAAGAAATGTGCCAAAAATAAAATCCAAGTTACATCCTCGAAACAAACATCGAGAACGATATGATTTTCCCAGGTTAATGGAATCCTGTCCTGAGTTAGCTGCTTTTGTTAGACCGAATGATTATGGAGACGATTCCATTAATTTTTTCGACCCTGCTGCTGTAAGAATGCTAAATACGGCTTTATTAATGCATTTTTATACTATTACTTCTTGGGACATACCTCCTAATTATTTATGTCCGCCAATACCCGGTAGAGCAGATTACATTCATTATGTAGCGGATTTATTAGCCCTTAAAAACGAGACAATCATACCAAAAGGTAGAAAAATTCGCTGTTTGGATATTGGTGTTGGGGCAAATATTGTTTACCCAATCATAGGGGTGAAAGAATACGGCTGGACATTTGTGGGTTCTGAAATTGACAAGGTAGCTGTTAATGCAGCGCAACGAAATATTCAAGAAAATGTACGCCTCAAAAACAATATTGAAATTAGACAACAAAATAATTCAAAAGACATTTTCTTCCAAATCGTTAAAAAAGAAGAACGGTTTGATATCAGTATTTGCAATCCACCTTTTCATACTTCATTGAAGGAAGCCCAAGATGGAAGAATAAGGAAAAACAAAAATTTAACCAAGAAAAAAGTTAAAAATCCAACCCTAAATTTTGGTGGTCAAGCAAACGAGTTATGGTGTGAAGGTGGAGAAAAAAGGTTTATTAGAGAGATGATTCGGCAAAGTAGCAAATTTTCTACTAACTGCTTTTGGTATTCTACCTTAGTCGCCAAAGAAGCTAATTTAAAACCCATTTATAAAGCCTTGGAAAAAGTCAAACCAACTGAAATAAAAACCATTCCAATGGGGCAAGGTAATAAAGTAAGTCGAATTGTTGCTTGGACTTTTCTAACGGAGAAAGCACAAGAAGCATGGCGGGTTGCTAGATGGAGATAGCTGGTTGCTGGTTGCTGGTTGCTGGTAAGAAAATTATACTATCCCAATTTTGCAACAAATAGTCGATTGTTTCTCAAGAAAAACTGCCTACTGCCTACTGCCTACTGCCTACTGCCTACTGCCTACTGCCTACTGCCTACTGCCTACTGCCTACTTCTTCCGTCGTCGTTTAAC
>JBGCFJ010000479.1:0-6466 GCA_045106885.1 Saprospiraceae bacterium | reverse complement strand
TAACCGTTCCTACTCCTTCAAAACATAAAATACAGCCTTCTATATCTACGTAAGCTTCTAAACGTTTATTAAAAAAACCCTCTTTTCTGATTAAAACGGTGTAGTGGTTACCTCTTTCAAAAGTTACATCAAAATTAATTCCCGCTAAGGAATCTTCTACGACAATCTCTTTCTCCATCGTATTATTATATACTTCTACTTTAGCACCAGTAATGGCGTTTACAGTCGCTTTAGGAGCGCCTTTTTCTGCCAAAGTTACATCAAAAATATACCCTGGTTTGCGTTCCATTTTGACTTTAGTATAGATTTTTGTTCCTGCGGCCTTTCCTTTTGTAGATGCCATTTCCTCTTTAGGAAAAAATAAATCCTTACTTATTTTTAAAATGTAATCTTTTCCAGGAGGTAATTTTGCAATAAATAAACCGTCTGTATTCGTTGTTGATTTTGTTACAAAAATTTCGGTAGTCGCTTCATAAACATCCACAATAACTTCATTCAAAAAACCACGGTTATTATCTTCGAAAATATAACCTTCTAGTTGGATATTTTGACTAAAAGCTAGTCCATTAAAAAATAATAAAGTAATTAAAATGAGTTGAATTTGCTTTTTCATAGTAGTACTTACTTTGTTGGGTGAAAGTTGATTGGCAAAATTGCCTACTTACATTCAGCAAAAAGGTATTAAAATCAATGCAAATTTAATAAAAAGCAGGGAAAGTGGTAGTTGTTAAAATAGACCAATTGAAATGAAGTAGATAAACTACTCAAATTTGTTGATAAAGCAGGAATAAAAGCAAGTAGAAGGCATAAGAAAGGCGGTTATCTTCTCGAAATTAAATCGAAGATACCCGCCTAAAAGAGAATTAATGTATTTTGGGGTCATTGGTCAGATTCACCTAAATTAAGTAAATCCTTTGTTCATCGTTGGAATTTGGAGGGTCTGACTAAGTAAACACCCCTTTTATATTGTTGACAAGTTGGTATGTTTTAAGTAATGAAATACAAATTAACTTATTTATTAATTATTATTCTTAGACAAATTTCTTATTTTGCCCTCCAATTCTAGTCGAAATAAAGTCAACACAAACAACATAACAATCTATTTATCAACAGATTACAAAGGCAAAAAATACAAAATTTGCCCTAAAAAAACCCTTATATTTGAAACACAATAAATTAATCAATTTACTACGAGGATTAACTTCAAAGGAGTTTAACAGGTTAGAGGCTTATGCTGGTAGTCCTTTTTTTATAAATAAACGTAAAGACCTTCCTTTATTATATAAAGCATTAAAAAAATTTCATCCCAATTTTGAAGCGGAAAATTTAAGCAAAGAAGCGCTATTCAAAAAGGTTCACCCTAAAGAAATTTATAACGATAAAAAGTTCCGAAATTTACAAGCTGACTTTGTTAAAATTATAGAAAATTATCTACTTTTTTTAGAGAATGAAGAAAATAGGTTTGAAAAGGATAAAAAATTAATCTCAATTTATGAAAAACGAAGTATTCACGAAACGTTTATTAAATCTACTAATAAGTTACTCAAATCATTAAATAATTTACCTTTTAGGGATGCTCAATTTTATTACGATAAATATTTACTAGGAAGTAAAATCTATTTTCATCCAAAAACAAAAAAAGATATAAAATCCACTCAATTATTAAAGGTTAGTATTAGTGATTTTGAGCATTACTTCCTATTAGAACGGAGTAAATTAGGGATTGATTTAAAAAATCGAGAAAGATTTTATCCCGAAAAGCATGACTTTGAAATTGATAAGTTCTCTCATATTGACCTAAGTAGTAATTATTTATTTCAACTTTACCAACTATCCATACAATTATTAGTAACTCCCCAAAAGTCCATTTACCTAGAATTAAGTGCGCTATACAAATCAAAAATAGATGCGATAAGAAAAGAAGAACAAATCCTCTTTTTTATATTCTTGCAAAATTTTATTATTCAACAAGATAGAGCAAACCCAATTGAATACAAATTACTGCTGATTAAGCATTTTCAGTTTGGCTTATCCAAAAAAGTTTTATTCCAACATGGTAAAATTCAAGATACCATTTTTATTAACCTTGTAAGTAATGGTCTTGTAAATGGAGCATTTGATTGGGTGAAATCAATTATTAAAGATTATGGAAAAGATATTCACGAAGATATAAAAGGGTTTACGGTTATTTTATCTAATGCCTTGATTGCTTTTTATGAAGAAGATTATGAAACAACTATCGAAATAATCAATACAAATAATTTCACTAAATCCCTTCACCATTTTGGGTTTAGAACGTTAATTATTAGAGCCGCTTTTATTATGATTTCAAATCATCATTCGGTTACTTCTTTTTATTATAATATTTTCTCAAATCATTGTTCAGCATTCGAAAAACATATAATCCGTAACCATTCTAAAAAAACAGATAAGGTAGAATTACATCTAAATTTCAACAAAATTATAAAAAGAATTGGGCAATTAATCTTCGATAAAAAATGGAAGGGAAAGCAAAAACAAATAATGCTAGACAAACTAAATGCAGAGAAGAAAATGGTTTACAAACAGTGGCTAATAAATATTTTAAAGGATCCCCAAAGACAATAAACGCCTATCTTTACAAAAGAATAAAGATAGGAGTCTATTATCTTCAGGGATTTTTAAATCTATAATTCTACCGCATCAGAGGTAATAATCTTGTTAAGTGTAATGACTGTTTTTACGGTCTTATTCATGATTCATAAGGTTTATAGGCTTGTTTTCATTTAAGCCTTGTTAAAAAATTAAAATTGTCCCTCATTTGAGCTTCTTAGGCATACTTATCCCAATATAACCCTAGTCAGCAACTAGGATTAAGGCATAGAAATCACTCCTTATTTGCAGTCAAAAGACCTCAAACAAGTTGTTATGTATACATCAAATAATGATGCCTGTGAAAATAGCGTAAAGAGAAATGATATTAAACTGGTCTTTGTTAATATAATGGAGCAAGAAAGAATTGGAAAATCCAAAAATCTAAGTGTTAGACAATTTACCAATAAAAGGAAAGGTCTAATGACTTCAGAAAGTACTATACTTGCTCATTTGCTTAATGAAATGTAAGTACTCAATCGCCAACTGGTAGCACAGACTTCAGTCTGTCCCGTTTAAAAGCCTTTAGGCTTTGTACACTATATGGCAACCAAGCCTGAAGGCTTGGAAACAGGACAGGATAAATCCTTCCGATGAATCGGAACAAGTTGTGCTACCGATTGAGTATTTACAATGAAATAAATAAAATATCCATTTCAAGCAAACCTTGATTTAAGTATCAAAATGTTTAGAAATAGTAGAAAAATGAAAATTGGAAAAAATTCTGGAAGGAATAAATCTAATTCTCATTTGGTTGTTTACACTAAGAGATAGTGCCTGTTAAAATAGTCGCTTTCATATAAATATGGTTTTAAATTTTTAATTGTTTGGCTATATAACGCAAAAATGAACCGTTTTAGTTTATAGAAATATAAAAAATATTAAAAAAAACGATAAAAGTTATTTTTTGATAGACGAAAACCTCCTAACTAAGGATTTACATAAAAGAAAATCAATGCAAATTCAGCCCTTTCTCCGCTACTTCTCAGGTTAGCCATCGTAAATACCTCTCCTTTTATTAGGTATTTAATCAAATAAGATAGTAAATTTGTCACTCCTATAAAAATACTTACCAAATTTAAAATCACTTTATAGTCAATGGTTCATAGTTGACTGTTTTTTGATATACTTTTTTAAAAACTAAAATTTACTCAAAAGTGGCAGGTAAAACGTTATTCGACAAGATTTGGGATTCCCACGTAGTACAAGAAATCCCTGATGGCCCATCGGTTTTATACATTGACCGACATTTAATTCACGAAGTAACAAGCCCACAGGCTTTTAACGGACTAGGCAGGAGAGGATTAAGCGTTATGCGTCCGAACCAAACGGTGGCAACGCCTGACCATAATGTACCAACTATCAATCAGGATAAGCCGATTGAAGATAAACTATCTAAATTCCAAGTAGATACTTTAACAGAAAATTGTGAAAAATATGGTATCGACCTTTATGGTTTAAATACCGAATATCAAGGCGTGGTACACGTGATGGGCCCACAATTAGGGGTAACTCAACCAGGCATGACCATAGTTTGTGGAGATAGTCATACTTCTACACATGGTGCTTTTGGTTGTATTGCTTTTGGTATTGGCTCAAGTGAGGTAGAAATGGTTTTGGCAACTCAATGCATTATGCAGCCGAAGCCGAAGAAAATGCGGATTAATGTAAATGGGCAATTAAAGCCAAATGTTTCTCCTAAAGATGTGATATTATACATTATTGCTAAGATGACTGCCGCAGGCGGAACAGGTTATTTTGTAGAATATGCAGGAAACGTCTTCCGAGAAATGTCGATGCAAGGAAGAATGACTGTTTGCAATATGAGTATCGAAATGGGTGCAAGAGGTGGCTTAATTTCTCCTGATTTAAAGACCTTTGAATTTGTAGAAGGAAAAAAATATTCCCCAAAAGGAGCAGATTACGATAAGGCAGTAGAGAAATGGGCAACTTTATACACCGATGAAGATGCTGTATTTGACAGAGAAGAAAATTTTGATGCAGCAGATATTGAGCCAATGATTACCTTTGGTACAAACCCAGGAATGGGTGTAAAAATTACAGGTAAAATTCCTGAATTGAGCAGCATCGCAGGTTCTGAACAACCATCTTTCCAGAAATCTATGAATTATATGGGTTTCC
Organism: Saprospiraceae bacterium; assembly: GCA_045106885.1. GTDB lineage: Bacteria > Bacteroidota > Bacteroidia > Chitinophagales > Saprospiraceae > JAFMDF01. The sequence goes on along the minus strand of JBGCFJ010000479.1, from coordinate 1,693 downwards.
AAGCTGGAGATACCATGATTGGCAAACAAGTCGATTATGTGTTTATTGGAAGTTGTACAAATGGGCGAATTGAGGATTTAAGAGTCGTTGCTGATTATGTAAAAGGCAAACAAAAAGCCGCTAATGTAACCGCATGGATTGTCCCTGGTTCTAAAGAAGTGGAAAGACAAGCTATTGCAGAAGGCATCGTTGAAGTATTAGAAGCAGCTGGCTTCAAAATGCGTCAACCAGGTTGTTCCGCTTGTTTAGCGATGAATGATGATAAAATTCCTGCTGGTAAATATGCCGTTTCTACTTCTAATAGAAACTTTGAAGGTCGGCAAGGACCAGGTGCTAGAACGATGTTGGCGAGTCCATTGACTGCTGCTGCTGTAGCTGTAGCGGGGAAAGTTGTTGACCCACGAGGCATTGTAGCAACTGCTTAGTTATTTAAAATTATTTGAAAAAATTTAATTTTCAATTTCAAATTTTTAATTTTCAATTTTCAAATGTCCCTATTTGAAAATGGAAAATTCTAAATTGAGCATTGAAAATTGTCAAAAATAAAAAATGCCAGTAGCAAAATTTGAACAATTAACCTCCACAGCGGTGCCTTTACCGATTGAGAATGTGGATACAGACCAAATCATTCCCGCTAGGTTTTTAAAAGCGACAACTAGAGAAGGATTTGGAGATAATTTATTTAGAGATTGGAGGTACGATAAAAACGACCAACCAATCGCCGATTTTATCTTGAATAATCCTATTTATAGTGGCGAAATTTTAGTCGGTGGTAAAAATTTTGGTTGTGGATCCAGTAGAGAACATGCAGCTTGGGCAGTTGGTGGTGCAGGATTTAAAGTAGTTGTTTCTAGTTTCTTTGCAGACATCTTCAAAGGAAATGCTTTAAATAATGGGATTTTGCCAATTACCGTAAGCGATGAATTCTTGGCAGCTATTTTCTCAGAAATTGAAGGAAATCCCAAAGCTGAATTTAAAGTAGACTTAGAAAATCAAGCATTTACTATTGTATCAAGCGGAGCAAGTGTTTCTTTTGATATTAATGGCTATAAAAAAGAATGTTTGTTAAATGGATATGATGACATTGATTATCTATTAAATATAAAAGATAAGATTCAAGCTTTTGAAGCAGCGAGAGCCTAAAGCAAAATAGGTATAGAGGTCAAAAGGTATAAAGGTAAGTACCTACTATTAAATAATCGTCACTTTTGATTCAGGCTATTTTTTCGCTAGACGAGGCATGAAGAAGTGTCAACTTCTGAACCGCAAAGCGGATGGGATGGCTTGCATAGCCCCGCTACGGAAATATTTTTTAACATGAGCTAAGAAAGGAAGATTCGGGGAATCTTGATTTCTTAGTGAACCGCTTGCGGACGGGATGCTTAAAGTGGAAAAAGAGCCCATCATAAAGTGTCGAGTATTTGGTTGTAGGTACTTAAAATGTCATTCTCTAATAAAAATTGATGCAAAAACAATTTCCTCCAATAAACAGTTAGTATCTTTGTCTAAATCATCCCTCTGAACCAATGTACTAATGACTAATGCACTAATTTATTGACCGAAAAAAGATTGCTATATCGTGCCGAAGCTACGCTCCTTAAAGGAAAAATGGACATTCAGCAATTCCTACAGACCGTTTCGAAGCTACGCTCCTTGATTTTTTACTAAAAGAGCAGCGCTCTGACCCCGTCTG
>JBGCFJ010000478.1:0-5497 GCA_045106885.1 Saprospiraceae bacterium | reverse complement strand
ACATAATTACAGGAGTTGAAAATTACGTCAATTTGATATTTAATGACTGATAATCAATTGATTAAATTTTTTATGGCTACTACAAATTTAAGAATATTCTTCTTTTTATAAAAAGTAATTTACAACGTTAGGCGGGTAGCCAGAATTCATTATAAGAGATTGATAGTCAAGAGGTCAGAAGTCAGACCGAAAATTAAAATTTTCTGTCAGAAGTCAGACTTTTGACGAGTGCCAAATCTGACTTCTGACAGTTATCGAAGATAACGGTCTGACTTCTGACTTCTATGGTACTGGCTCTGCCAGGTTAGGGGCTAGGAAAATAATAACCTACCAGCCTGGCGGATTCTTTTTTCTTTTAGCTGCGTTAGAATTATTCAACGTAGCAAAGGCTATGCTGAATAATTTTGCCTTGCTAAAAGAAAAAATAACCTCGTCATTTCTGGTAGGTTATTTATTGCTTCGCCCCTTAAAACCATACATTTTTTTAAAACGCCGCTAAAACAAAGGGTTTCGGATTAAGAAAATATATATCATTTGGCTTCCTTTGTCGAATATAGTTGAATAAAAAAAAGGAAGTGCTTATTTTTGAAGCTTGAATGATTATCGATTGATTACTGAAGTGAACCCCAAAAATCGAAAACTAATAACTCGCAATCGAAAAAACGGACTAAGTAATGTTTGATTCAATATGGAAAGATGTTAAAAAGGAATTTTCCTATGGCAATATGGTCACGCGTATCATCTTTGTCAATATCGGTGTATTCCTTTTTGTCTATTTGGTAAAATTGATACTACGGATTGTACACGGTGGCGACCCGTCTTTTGACCCTGCCTTCGATAATTTTTCCAATTTCTTATCTATTTCTGGTAATTTATTCTTCGACTTAACGCACCCTTGGGTCTTTTTCACCCACATGTTTTTGCATTTTGGGTTTTTCCATATCCTTTGGAACATGCTTTTTCTATACTGGTTTGGTCGAATTGTAGGTGACTTTATTGGGAATCAGCGAGTATTACCCTTATATCTTTTAGGAGGTTTAGCAGGTGCGGTGTCTTATTTAGTTTTTGCCAATCTAGCTTATGATGGACAAGGTTTTGCTTATGGTGCATCAGGTGCTGTAAATGCAATTGTTGTAGCTGCTGCGGTCATTTCTCCTGATTATATTATTCGTTTGCTCTTTTTTGGAGATGTTAAATTAAAATTTATTGCGGCAATAGTTGTGTTGTCTAGTTTGATAGGTATAGCCAACTTAGATAATCCAGGAGGAAATATTGCCCATTTAGGTGGGGCCTTATTTGGCTGGTTTTTTATTTTAAAATTAAGAGAAGGAACAGACATGTCTATTGGCGTTAATCGAATTTTAGATAAAATAGTTAACCTATATAAAGGCGTTCCTGAGATGGCGAAAGCGAAGACTAGAAAAGGACCGAGAATGGCCTATAAAAATCCAAATAAAAGACAAGCTAGAGGTAATGCAGCTTCTGATACAGTAGTAGATTTATCTCACCAAGAAAAAATTGATGCTATCTTAGATAAAATAAAAAAATCTGGTTACGAAAGCTTAAACGCCGAAGAAAAAGAATTTTTATTCAATGCTAGCAAAAAATAATTAACTCCTAAAACCATATTCCTCAGCGTATGGAAAAGACGTTGCGCTGGCTTAATCTGCTACTCATATCACTCACGCTACTCTGTTATTTGTCTCCTTTTGTTGACCCTTCCTCCTTTTGGTTCTTCTCACTTATTGGCATGGGCTACCCTTGGTTATTGCTCTTTAATATGCTTTTTATCCTGTGGTGGATTTGGCTTAGAAAATGGTATTTCCTATTTTCAATGGGAGGTATTTTAGTTGGCTGGAATCATTTCCAAAGTTTTGTGGGGTTGAATACTGCTTTACCCAAACAAAAAGAAGAACTAACTATAATGACCATGAATAGCATGGTTTATCGAAAATTAAAAGGGGCAACAAAAAAGAAGTTTAATCAAGCTTTAATGGATTATAATCCTGATATTATTTTACTCCAAGAAGCTTATGCACGAACAAGTCCGATTGATAAGAAAAGATACCCTTATATCTATCAGCCCAAAACTAAGTTGCTAGGCATTTATTCTAAATATCCTTTTAGTTCTAAAGGAAATATGGAGATGGGCAATCAAGCAAACGGCTGTTTATTTGTAGATGTAAAGGTTAAACAGCAAAAAATAAGGGTCTACAATATACATTTACAATCAAATGAAGTAGCGCAAGATGCTTCCAAATTGAGGAAAGAAGGAGATTTACAAGAAAAAGAAACATGGCTTGGTATCCGAGATATGCTAGGGAAAGTAAAACGGTCAGCAGTGGTGCGTTCAGAACAAGCAAAATTGATTTTGACTCATTTGGAAAAAAGCAAATATCCAGTTATAGCAGCGGGGGACTTCAACGATACCCCTTTGTCTTATACCTATCAATTGTTTTCTAGAACTTTAAATGACGGGTTTAAAGAACGAGCTATCGGGCTTGGGACAACTTATGACGGTTCTATTCCTTTACTTCGAATAGATTATATTTGGACGGATAAAAAATTCCAAATCAATAGTCATCAAATTATCAAAGAGAACTTTTCTGACCATTATCCAGTTATTAGTAGGATTCAATTGAAGTAATTTAAATGGCTATATTGCTATATGATTGAATTGTTAGGTATCCCTAGGAAATGGACTTAACTACTGAAACAATAAAGTATTTTTAGTCGTCTATAAAAGGTTTAAATTTGCACTTTTTCCTGAATTTTTAGATGAAGTAATATTTACTCATTGACTCATTTTTTCATTTACTCATTTTTTAATTAATCATCAAAATGTCTGCTCAACTTACCGTTCATAACAGTTTAACGAGACAAAAAGAAATTTTTAATCCTATTAATGAAGGTCGCATTGGCATGTATGTTTGTGGACCAACCGTTTATAGTGATGTGCATTTAGGAAACTGTCGAACTTTTGTCAGCTTTGATGTGATTTATAGATATTTATTGCACTTAGGGTATAAAGTGCGCTACGTCCGAAATATTACCGATGTAGGGCATTTAGAGGGAGACGCAGATACGGGGGCAGAAGATAAAATTGCTAAGAAAGCACGAATTGAGCAAATTGAACCAATGGAGGTCGTACAAAAATACATGAACGGTTTCCACGACATGCTGACGGTTTTTAATACGTTGAAACCAAGTATCGAACCTCGTGCTACAGGACATATCGTCGAGCAAATCGAAATGGTACAGCAAATCATTGACAATGGCTATGCTTACGAAAAAAATGGTTCTGTTTATTTTGACACCATCAAATTAGCCAATGAAGGCGACCGTTATGGTAAATTATCGGGTCGGATTATTGAGGATTTACTAGTAGAAACTAGGGATTTAAAAAATCAGCAAGAAAAAAATCATCCATCTGATTTTGCAATTTGGATTAAGGCTGCACCAGAACATTTAATGCATTGGAATTCGCCTTGGTCTGTCGGTTTTCCAGGCTGGCACTTGGAATGTTCTGCAATGAGTACTAAATATTTAGGAACTAATTTTGATATTCATGGCGGTGGAAATGATTTGAAGTTTCCACACCACGAAAATGAAATTGCACAGAATTACGGTTCTTGCAATTGCCAACCAGCCAATTATTGGTTACATACCAATATGTTGTTGATGAATGGCAAAAAGATGTCTAAAAGTGTAGACCCAGAAACAGGCATTTCTAATTCTATTGCGCCAGGAGAATTATTTACAGGAGATAATCCAAATATCTCTAAAGGTTACAGCCCAATGGTCGTTCGTTTCTTTATGCTTCAGTCGCATTATAGAAGTACGCTAGATTTGACCGATGCAGCTTTAACAGCTGCGGAAAAAGGCTACCGTCGATTAATGGATGCGTATAAAATATTACAAGATTTAAGCCACTCAGGAAAAGGAAGTGCAGGTACATTGGATAAAGAAATTAAAGCATTGATTCAATTAGCTCATACAGACATGAGCGACGACTTTAATGCCCCCAAAGCATTAGCTCGACTATTTGAATTGGTTACTAAAATAAACGGCTTAAAAGCAGGGCATTTAGCTTTTGACCAACTTACATCGGAAACGCTAGTTGAATTAAAGGCTACTTTTACGACCTTTATTTTTGATATTTTTGGCTTGTTAGATGATACACTTGCAGGAGGAGGAGATGGAGAATATGAAACGTTAGATGGTTTAATGCAAATGGTAATTAAAATTCGGCAAAGTGCTCGCCAAAATAAAGATTGGGGAACAGCTGATACTATTCGAGATACGTTGAAAGTTTTAAAGATTCAGTTGAAAGATGGGAAAGATGGGACGGCTTGGTCTAAAGAATAAGCTGAGAAGTTATTCGTAATCTTTTTGACAAAGATGAACGATAAATGATGAACGATGAATTCGGTATACAGAATAGATTGCCAGTTTAAAAATGGATAATTATCACTTTTATCCGATTGTCTATGGGGCATCCCTATCTGTTCAATTTACCGAATTCATCGTTTATAGTTCATCGTTCATCCTTAGTGATTACTGCACATTTCCATAAGCAATAAAATAAGGATTTAATAAATTTTCTTTATTATAAGCCAAAGGCGTCTTCGTTTCTTCATTAATCACTTTCCCGCCTGCTTCTTCTAGAATAATTTGTGCCGCTCCTGTATCCCATTCCATTGTTGGCGCTAATCTTGGATAAACGTGCGCTTCTCCTTTTGCTAAAATCAAAAACTTTAAAGAGCTTCCTCTGGATACTTTTTCTGGCTCATTTAAGGCAGCGATAAAATTAGCCGTCCCTTCATTTAAATGTGACCGAGAGCAAACTACCCCTAATCCTTTATCCGCCATATCAAATTTTGGCGCTTTTAATTTAGTTGTTTTTCCATCAACTGTCTCATAAGCTCCTTTATCGTAAATAGCTGAATACACCGCTTCTGTTACAGGAATATAGACAATTCCCATTACTGTTTTACCATAATGTAATAAGGCTATATTAACTGTGAAATCTCCATTTCGCTTAATAAATTCTTTGGTACCATCCAAAGGGTCTACCAACCAAGCATAATCAAAATCCTTTCTTTCACTGTAATCAATTTCTTTATTTTCTTCCGAAATAATTGGAATATTTGGCGTCAGCTTAACCAAATGGTCACAAATAATTTGATTGGCGGTTCTATCCGCAATCGTTAAAGGGCTATCATCTTTTTTATGGGTTACCCCAAAGCTTTCTTCGTTTTGGTAAATTTCCATAATCGCATGTCCTGCTTCTACGGCAATTTTTTTAACTTCCTCACAAATCGTATTTAAATCGTACATTGAACAAATATTTTATTTAAGTGACGACGCAGGAATAAATTGAGCCATATTACTTGTTCTTATTTCCTTCTAAGAATACTTAAAAAAGCCTTATGTAGCTTGGCTATATGCGGTTTTTTAAGCGCCCTTAGAAGAAAAAATAACTGCGTACTCTGGC
>JBGCFJ010000477.1:0-4875 GCA_045106885.1 Saprospiraceae bacterium | reverse complement strand
GCAAAAGCAGGAGATACTGGTGTTTATCAAACTTCTGAACAAGTTGCTCAAGTTGTTTTGGAAGTGGCTCAAAGCGATAATCCACCAATTAGAACTCGAACTTCTGACTGGTCAAATGCTTTTACGCATTTAAAAACCGCAAGTGATCCTGATGGGACTAAATTAGTGAAAGAAGTAATTGAAAAAACGATGAAGTCATAATTTTAAATACTAAGGATTTAGTATCGGCGAATGAATTCGACGGGTACAGATAAATTTTAGAGTTATTTTTTTGCTACGAAATTACCCTGAAAGGGTAAAACATGAATAGCCCCGAATAACAATTAGGGGAGAAAATGGTGGAATGTACCCCAATACTGAAGGGATTGAACAGAAAAATTCATTTAATTCACGTTCAACTCTTTCAGAGTTGGGAAATGCACTCAAAATATAGCTAACCCCAGATTTCATCTGGGGCTATTCATGTTCAATCCCCTTCGGGATTGGTGAAAATTGGAAACAATTAATAGCAGATTTTTTATCTGTACAGGCCGAATGAATTCGCCGATACAGTCTAATTTACCATACAATAATATAAAATGAATATTACAAAACGAACGAGAAAGTACACCCATTTTGCAGGGATGTTATTAACCTTATTATTTCTACAATCTTGTAATGCAGGATTAAAACATACGCCTAAAAATCCTGTAGCGCCACCGAGAGACCAGATTACTTTAGGAAACGGTGAAAGAAGTAATATTATGGCAGAAGGCATGACACAAGATGGCGCCACTTTTACTTTTAAAGAAGTAAATATTGAAGGAAATGGTTGGTTAGTATTACACCCTTTTAAAGAGGGAAGACCTCATGGTGTAGTATATGTTGGTTCGACTTACGTTAAGCATGGTACGAATAAGAATGTCTCAATTACAGTAAAAGACATGCCAAAACCAGGAGAAAATTACTTAGTGATGTTGCATTGGGACGTAGATCAAGATAAGAATTTTGATTTCGGGGATGGAATTACCGTACCTGATGCGCCTTTATTTGAAGGGACAAAGATGATTGCTTTTCCAGTCAAAGCTCACCAGTAGGCAGTATTACAGTTTTCGGTAGACAGATTGCCTATGTATACTTGGATTATATAAAAAAGCGACTTAGTAACGAGCAAAAAATAACTACCGCATTTAGGAACTGATATTTTGCCCCAATGCATCGTTATTTTTATTAGCAATAGCGAAGCAGGCTGACCGAGAATGGAAAAAGTAGTCGCCCAATTTATTGGGCTGACTTGTAAAAAGTTATTTATCAATTCAATATAAATCAGTCTACCCAATAAATTGGGTGACGACAATAGTTCTCGGTCAACCTGAACGGCTATTCCGAATAAAAATGCCTAGCCTTGAGACAAAATATCTAGTTCCAAATGGGAAACTTATTCTTTGCTCGTTACTTAGAAGTTTATCCTCTAAGTCGCTTTTTTATAGTCTGCTTCGAACTGTAATACTGCTTACTGCCTATGGTAACATTGTCTATTACTAGTACCTTATATCCTCCGCTCGTTCTCCAATATAGAAACTAAAAGACCAGCCAACTCGAAAGCCAATTAAAACATCAAATCGCTGCTGCTCATCTCTGCTTTGAGTAGCAAAATTAATATTTCTTCTACTTTTGGTGAATGCTTCTGCTAATTCAAACCCCGCAAAAAAATTGATACCTGTTTTTCGATTCAGTTGTTGATAACCAATAAATTGCTCAAAAGCTAAGCCATTGCTTAATTGGTCGTAGCCTTTAATAAGCGCTCCTTTGAGTTGGTCTGCTGATCCTGTCTCGTCTTGGATTCTCACTTTATGTTGCAATAATCCAGCTCCGAATGTTAATCGAATGCCAGCTCGTTTATTTTTGTTGGATAAAGTAAATAACTTTCCTATATGCCCACCTGCATAAAAACCTCGTTCTCTTAGCAGCACTTCTGCATAAGTCGCTTGACCTGCCCCAACGCTACCTAGTATAAAACCATCTGAATCCCGTAGACTAATCAACACATCTTCTTTGACCGTATTGCCAAATAGGTTATTCCCTTTTAAACCAAAAATGAAATTCTTTTTTTCTGTAATAAAATCTAAGCCTCCACCTAGACTAAAGTTATTACCAAACCTTTTGCTTAAATCTCCTCCTGGTAAATGAATGCCATAAGTCATATTAAGGGTAATGACATTATAGGTATTAATAGAATTTCTTTGAGCGAAACAGATAATACTCCAAAGACAACAACTTAATAACAGAGAATACTTTTTTATCAATTTAACTTTCATATAATAAATAAAGACTTGATTCTAAAAGGTAATAGATAATTGTTTTTTTTTAAATTAAATGCAAATTTAATCAATCAAAAAGACTTGTGTAGGAAGGTATTCTTGACGGTATAATTTTTGTTGTTATTTCATTAACTATCAATTAACTAACGCTTTAGTAACCTATTAATTATTAATAGAGTATAATAAGTTGTTCGTTAATTTCTAGGTATTTAACTACTGAGAAAATTAAAACACATAAATCAAAATCATGAAAAGAATTTTAATTACAGGAGCTGCTGGATTTTTGGGGTCACATCTATCTGACCGTTTTATCAAAGAAGGCTACCATGTTATTGGAATGGATAATTTGTTAACGGGAGATATTAAGAATATTGAACATCTTTTCCCTTTACCACAATTTGAATTTCATCACCACGACATTACTAAATATATTCATGTTGCTGGTGATTTAGATTATATTTTACATTTTGCTTCTCCTGCTAGTCCGATTGAGTATCTAAAAATGCCGATTCAGACGATGAAAGTTGGTGCGCTCGGTACGCATAATGTGCTAGGTGTGGCGAAAGCAAAAGGCGCTAGAATTTTGGTTGCCTCCACTTCAGAGGTTTATGGTGACCCTTTAGTTCGCCCTCAAGTGGAGGAGTATTGGGGTAATGTAAATCCAATCGGACCAAGAGGCGTTTATGATGAAGCGAAACGCTTTTTAGAAGCTATTACGATGGCTTACCATACTTATCATAAAATAGAAACTAGAATCATTCGTATTTTTAATACTTATGGACCTAGAATGCGGGTGAATGATGGACGGGTATTGCCTGCGTTTTTCTCTCAGGCTATTCGTGGAGAAGGTTTGACGGTATTTGGTGATGGCTCTCAAACTCGTTCTTTTTGCTATGTAGATGATTTAGTAGAAGGAATTTATCGATTGTTGATGAGTGATTATGATATGCCAGTGAATATCGGTAACCCTGATGAGGTGACCATTAAAGAATTTGGCGAAGAGGTACTGGCTATGGTTGGTAACCCTAAAGCTAAGTTGATTTACAAAGAATTACCAAAAGATGACCCTAAAAAACGTAAGCCAAATATTACTAAAGCTAAAGAAATTTTAGGTTGGGAGCCAAAAGTATCTAGAGCTGAGGGCATGCGAAGAACTTATGAATATTTTAAAACAGTTGTAAAAGTCGATGAAGCAGTAGAAGCCTAGTGCAGTTGGCAGTAAGCAGTGGGCAGTTTCCAGATTGTCCTAATTCATTCAAATTACAGAGAACTGCTAGGAAATTCTAAACTGTGACATTAAAGTACCAAAAACGCAAAATCATTAATTCCAAAATATCAAGCAATGGCTTGACACTACAAAAATAAAAACATGAAAATACTCATCACAGGCGGAGCAGGTTTTATTGGCTCGCATCTAGTACGATTAATGGTTAATAAATATCCAGACTATAAGATTATAAATTTGGATAAATTGACCTATGCAGGTAATTTAGAAAATCTAAAAGACATTGAAAATGCACCAAATTATACCTTCGTAAAAGGAGATATTACAGATGCAGATTTAATGCAAGAATTATTTCAAGATTTTCAATTTGACTCCGTTATTCATTTAGCTGCGGAGTCGCATGTCGATCGTTCAATTTCCGACCCGATGAGTTTTATCACGACCAATATTGTAGGGACGGTCAACTTGTTGAATGCCGCTAGAAATGCATGGAAAGACAATAATTACGAAGGTAAAAGATTCTACCATGTTTCTACAGATGAAGTTTATGGTACTTTAGGAGAAACAGGTTTGTTTACAGAAGATACGGCTTATGACCCAAGGTCGCCGTACTCTGCTTCCAAAGCAAGTTCAGACCATTTGGTTAGAGCCTATTATCATACTTATGGGATGCCAATAGTTCTTTCTAATTGCTCTAATAATTATGGTTCTTTTCAGTTTCCTGAAAAATTGATTCCTTTAATCATCAATAATATCAAGCATAAAAAGCCGCTTCCAATTTACGGCAATGGAAAATATACTAGAGATTGGCTCTGGGTCGGTGACCATGCAACGGCAATTGACACCGTTTTCCACAAAGGCGTAAATGGAGAAACCTATAATATTGGCGGTAATAACGAATGGCAAAACATCGACTTAGTTCGAGAACTTTGCGATACGGTAGATGGCCTATTAGGTAGAAGAGTAGGGGAGGCACAAGAATCCATTACTTTTGTAAAAGACCGTCCTGGGCATGATAAACGCTATGCGATTGATGCGACCAAAATCAAAGATGAATTAGGTTGGGAACCAGCAGTACAGCCAGCAGAGGGCATGAAAGAAACGGCGCAATGGTATTTGGATAATGCGGAATGGATGGAACGAGTGACTTCTGGGGCTTATCAGGATTATTATGAAAAGCAGTATTCGTAGGGAATGATGAACTATAAATTAGAGAAAATAAGAAAAATAATTCATTATTTATTTTGACGCTGATTTCGCTGGTTTTTATGATTTTGATGAAGGGAAACTCTCAAAAAATCAATAAAATAGTTGGCTTTATAAGATTTGATTGTTTATCGGCTTTGTAGC
>JBGCFJ010000476.1:0-6671 GCA_045106885.1 Saprospiraceae bacterium | reverse complement strand
TTAGCCAGTTAGACCAGTCAATTTTTCTTCTAAGGAATTCAAAAAATGCTTGCATAATGGATTATGGACGCATTTTTTGAGTTTCTTAGAAGGGAAAAAGGCGGTATAAATGGTTGATTATTTCTGCCACTTTGCCTTAAACTATCTATTACTTATAACTTGAACCACTAGCATATACTGCCCACTACACCACTGGCCGCTTCCGCCCAGTCACCTTCTCATAAACCTCCCAAACATCCATATTCGGGTCAGGTTTTAAGCCTTTGCCCATTCGGACTAATTGGAATTGATGCCAAGGCGTTTGTAACATACCCGTCATGTCAATTTTATCCACACCCGTCAATAAATCAGGTACCGTACAATCCGTCATTTTACCACTTAACAAATCTTTTGCTACATTCGGGAATACACAAAATGGGCGACCTAAACCAACAAAATCTAATTCTTTATTTTCAATAGCTGCTGCCATGGTGGTCGCAGTTCGGAAACCACCCGTTAACATTAAAGGAGTTTTAATCTTCTCCCGAACTTTAACGATAAAGTCCATAAAATAAGCCTCTCGTTTTTTAGTCGATTCTTTTTGTTGTGTGCCGACCATTGCTGCTCTTTCATAAGTTCCTCCTGACACTTCAATTAAATCCATTCCTTCTGCATCCAACATTTGGATGACTTCCATTGATTCTTCTTCTGTAAAAGCACCTCTTTGGAAATCCGCTGAATTTATTTTGATGCCTAAAGGATAATCAGGCCCTACCTTCTTCCGCATATCCCGATAAATTTCTAAGACAAATCTCGCTCTATTCTCTAATGAACCACCCCATTTATCTTTTCGAATATTGGTCAAAGGCGATAGAAATTGATTTACCAAATAACCATGCGCTCCATGAACTTGCGCCCCTTTCATACCAGATTTCTTAGCAATTAAAGCAGCCGTTCCATAGCGGTCAATCAAATCATAAATCTCGTCCTCGGTCAAAGGCTTCGGTTTCACGTATAGCTTACTTGGCATACCAACGTCAGAAGCACTAACAGGCGCTTTATCTAGATAAATCGGCGCTTGCCGTCCTGGATGATTGATTTGCATCCACAAATGCGAACCGTGTGCTTGTGCTTTGTCCGCTAAAGTGGTAAAATCCTCCAAAAATTCATCGTTTTCTGCAATCATCACTTTAGCATTCACCAAATGTGCTTTATCGACCATCACATTTCCCGAAATCAAAATACCCGCTTCTCCTTTTCCCCATTGGTCATATAAATTAAACAAAGCTTCCGATGGTCGTCCGTTGACTTCCGCTATCCCCTCACTAAGGGCAGATTTGGCAATTCTATTTTTAACCGTTACGCCAGATGCGGGTAAGGTAAAAGATTGATTTAACGCTTCGATACTCATGTTCTAGTTTTTAATTAGCTGAATGCAGAGAGCTTAGGACAAAAGGCGAATCCATTTTCTTCTCTGCCAATTTAGTTCGTTCATCGAAAAAATAGATGCTTTCTTCGATGTTAATAATAAATGGTACTTCATTTGATTAAATTCGTTCTCGGACAAATTTAAACGAGTGTTTTACAAATAATTGGAATTTATTGCAAGATTTATCAAATAATTACATTGTTGTATTGCTCTATTCCTGAGTAAGAATAAAACAATATATCAATTCCATTATCAATATATCTAAATTCTATTAAAAATTAATACACTCCATTTATACTTGATTTTCAGTTTCTCTTTTGAAAATTGAAAATTCTAAACTGAAAATTGAAAATTACAAATGACCATTCTTTTATTTTTTATTGTCACTTATTTTTTATTGAGTTTAAGTCTCTATAAAGTTTTTGAAAAAGCAGGCGTTCCTGCTAAAAAAGCATTGATTCCAGGGGTGAATTTTATAGCATGGTGTAAAATAATTGGACGGCCTACTTGGTGGGCAGCTTTATTATTAGTACCCATTGTCAATATTTTTATCTATACAGGTATGTGTGTAGATATGGTTCGGTCTTTTAAACGCTACAGCTTTCTGGATAGTTTTAAAGCTGTGGTTTATGCCCCATACATTTTTTTCCAGTTAGGCACCAATTTAAAAGATAAATATGACGGACCAACTTTGGTCAAAGAACAAGCTTACCAAGAAAAATTGGAAGCCGCTTATCAAGAAAAAAACAAATATAAACTTAAAAAATTACAAGAAAAGAATCCTTACCAAAAATCCCCTTTAAGAGATTGGACAGAAGCCATCGTTTTTGCTGTTTTTGCCGCCGCTTTTATTAGAATGTTTACGATTGAAGCTTATGCCATTCCAACTTCCTCGATGGAAGGTTCCTTAAATGTAGGCGACCATCTTTTTGTGAGTAAGGCCCATTATGGTTTACGAACACCTTCTACCGTGTTAACCATTCCGCTTTTACACAATCGAATGCCTTGGTTGGATAAAGAGTCTTATTTAAAATCACCCAATTTACCAACATGGCGCTTGCCTGCTTTAGAAAGTTTGGATAGAAATGACCCTGTCGTTTTTAATATGCCAGAAGGAGATAGTGTTTATGTGACCCCTAGTCGAACTTGGAGTTTGTACGATTATCGCAGAAATGCCATTCCAGAAAAAACCGCTCAACTCATTCAACAAGGTAAATATCCTTTGACGACCAGACCGATTGATAAAATTGACCATTATGTTAAGCATTGTATAGGCACGCCAGGGGAAACCTTACAAATCATTAATCGACAAGTCCATATTAATGGCGAAGCGGTCAAAAATCCTAAAAATCTCCAATATCGCTATTTAGTCAAGCACCCTACCCCATTTAATATGCAGCAATTTGGCGATTGGGGCATCACAGAAGAAGACCAATCCTATTATAATCCAAGTAGTCCCAATCATAAAATGTTAGTACTTTCCCCCGAACAAAAGGGAAAAGTGCAGGCAATGGATGCTAAAATAGAAATTATTCCAAATGATATGTATTGGGTCAACCTCCCTACGGACTATGACCAAACACAATTAATTAATTTTAAAATTGACAACTCGAATATTCGAGCAAGTACTAGTGCTAGTCGTCACTTAATGACCTTGACACCTGCTCAAAAAGATAATTTATTGCGTAC
The DNA here is from genome assembly GCA_045106885.1 of Saprospiraceae bacterium. Taxonomy (GTDB): domain Bacteria; phylum Bacteroidota; class Bacteroidia; order Chitinophagales; family Saprospiraceae; genus JAFMDF01. The sequence goes on along the minus strand of JBGCFJ010000476.1, from coordinate 3,574 downwards.
TAATGAAAAAGTAACCATAAGCAGGTACGAAGAATCTGACCGATTATTTCCGCATGACCCTAAAAATTTTGGTGGTTGGAATGTAGATAATTACGGTCCTGTTTGGATTCCTAAAGCAGGAGAATCTTTGGTCATCACACCCAATAATATCGCCTTATATCAGCGTATTATCGACGTTTATGAAGCCAATGACCTCCGTATTAATAATGGTCGGATTTACATCAATGGAAAGGAAACAAATGAATATACTTTCCAACAAGATTATTATTGGATGATGGGCGATAATCGCAATAACTCCGAAGATTCTAGAATGTGGGGTTTTGTACCAGAAACACATATTCTTGGCAAACCGCTTTTTATCTATTTTTCTACAGTAGAAAACGATATGCTGAATGGGATAAATTGGGATAGAATGTTTACGTCGGCTAGTAAGGCGGAGTGAGGCGGTTTACCAGTTACGAGTTACGAGTTTCGTGCCAACTGGTAACTGGCAACTGGCAACTGATAAATCTAATAATTCCGATAAATAAAATTTGAGAAGTACTTGAATTGATAAAAAAATTGCATCTTTGAGCCGATATAAAACTGTCAAGCAAAGCCGGCAGGAATCAAAAGAATTGCCAAAAATTACTTAATCTTTCCACTATGCAATTAAAATCACTTTTTATACTACCTGTATTTGCCTTGATTTTAGCCTGTAGCGATACCACCACAAAACAAGAGAATATGCCACTAAAACCACTTCCTGAATTCGATTGGCAAGGTCACCGAGGAGCAAGAGGATTAGTTCCAGAAAACACCGTACCAGCCTTTTTAAAAGCTTTGGCCTTGAATATGCGCACCTTAGAAATGGACGCTGCTATTTCTCAAGATGGCGACGTCATTATTTCACACGAACCTTGGTTTTCTCACGAAATTGCGACTACGCCCGCTGGCGAAATGATCTCCGATGAAACAGAAAAAAATTACCTCCTTCATCAAATGACGACGGCGGACATTCGGGCATTTGATGTAGGAAGTAGAGGCAATGCCCGTTTTCCACAGCAGAAAAAAATGAAAATTCACAAGCCTACTTTGGAAGAAGTCGTCAATGCGGTGAATAAATATTGCAAAGCCAATAATCAGGAAATACCTTATTATAATATCGAAATTAAAAGTCGCCCAGAATGGGATGTGGAATTAGCGCCTATTCCCGCTAAATTCGCCAAAATTTTATTAGCAGAAATCAACCGTTTAGGCATTCACGATAAAGCTTGTATTCAATCTTTTGACACTCGTAGTTTATTAGCCGTTAATGAGTTGGACAAAACTATTATGACGGCCTATTTAATTGAAAACATCAATCCTTTTGCGGAGAATATGGAAAAATTGGACTTTATTCCAACCATTTATAGTCCTTATTTTCAGTTAGTGACCGATACTTTAGTCCAACAAGTACATACCAAAGGCATGGACTTAATTCCTTGGACGATTAATAAAGTGGAGGATATGAAACGGATGAAGGCTTTGGGAGTTGATGGGATTATTACGGATTATCCAAATTTGGTAGTGGAATTGTAGTTCTTATTATTGTAACTATAATATTATCTTTTTTAACAAAAACAAGCTTTAAAATCACATTTTTTGTTTTTTTAATTTAAAAAATGCTACTTTTGGTGTTATCTAATTTTATATATTCCAATCTTTAAAATAGTAGAATGAATTTGGTGAGAAAACAAAAGATTTATCATTTAGAGGAAGAAAAAATATATACTGTAGAAGAGCAATTAGAATTGTACAAATCTACTAATTGGCGCGAGGATTATTTGAATAGTCAGTTTAGCAAAATTAAGATTATTGATAATTCAATCAATAAAATTGAACATGCACAGCATATACATAAATTCTTTGAGATAAAACTTCAAGAAGAATTAAATGGGTATTTAAATCTCAAAAAAAAATATGAATTTATAGATTTATTTTCTGGTGCGGGAGGCTTATCTCTTGGTTTAGAACAAGCTGGTTTATATCCTAAGATAGCGATTGACCATTATGAAACAGCAACAAAAACTTACCTTTTCAATCGACCATATTTAAGTAAAGAAAACGTAGTTACTCAAGATATTAGAGATGAAGAACTCATAATTACAAATAACGTTCCTTTAGTTGTTGGAGGACCGCCTTGTCAGGGATTTAGTAATGCAAATAAACAACAAAAAGAAGATGATGATAGGAATCAATTGTATAAATATTACATTGAAATAGTTAAAAATTCGAATCCTGATATTTTTTTGATGGAAAATGTAGAAGGGTTGCTAAAATTCAAAAAAACTATAGAAAAAGATTTTTTTGAAGCAGGGTATTTTGCTACACCTTTTTTATTAAATACAAAAGATTTTGGACTTCCACAAAATAGGAAAAGAGTCTTTTTTGTAGGAATAAAAAATACACACAAAGAGATTAAAGCAGAATTACTAAATACTTTTGTAGAAAATCTTATGTTCAATAAATCATTAAGGCATAATAATATTTTTGATGCCATCCATGATTTAGTAGGATTAAAAGCTAAGACTGTTAGAAATGCTACCTATCTCGAATCAAAGGCTTGGGGATATTCTTTTGGAGAAGTAAAAAAATACAATTCAGAATATTGTAAGCGGATTAATAATGGCGTTATAACTTTTCCACTACTTAATCATAAAACTAAGTTTAATAACGCTAGGGATATTGAAATTTATAGCAGATTAAAAGTAGGTGATAAGTCTAATGCAGAATCGATTAAAGATATAAACCCATATAGTAACAGAAACCATATTTTTAAAGATAAGTTTTGTAAATTGGATTTTGAAGGAATTTCAAAGACTATTACTGCTCACATGTATTATGATTGTCATATGTATATTCATCCTACAGAAGCTAGAGGTTTGACCCCAAGAGAAGCTGCTAGAATTCAAGGTTTTCCTGATGATTATCTATTTTTAGGCACACCAAATGAATGGTATAGGCAAATAGGTAATGCAGTAAGCCCCCCTTTAGGTAAAATAATCGGTATAGGATTAAATAAAATGTTAGATAGAATATATGAGTGCTAGAAAAACGATAAAATATTTTGATTTATTTGCAGGGATAGGTGGGTTTAATCAAGCTATTCAAGAATTGAGTTTACCTAACACTAAATTTAAGCATATAGGTTATTGTGAAATAGATAAGCAGGCTAGGCGGCTTTATGATGAAGTTCATAAACAAGCCATAAATGGATTTTGCATTCCTGACGCTCTAGATATTTATACAAAAAAGAATATTGAAGGAGATAAAGTACCTGATTTTGATATGCTATTAGCTGGATTTCCCTGCCAATCTTTTTCCAACGTTGGTTATAGGAAAGGGCTAAATGATGATAGAGGGAAACTATTTTATACAATTTTAGATGTATTAGATACCTATAATCCTAATTTTTTTGTTTTGGAAAATGTTCAAAAACTTAAAACAATTCAAGGAGGCGGGTTACTTGAAGAAATGAAGGTAGCCCTCCAAAATATAGGTCATGGTTATCACCTTCATGTATGGGATTTAAGAGCTTTAAATTATGGTGTTC
>JBGCFJ010000475.1:0-24979 GCA_045106885.1 Saprospiraceae bacterium | reverse complement strand
CTCTGTGCGTCTTATTTTTCTTTAAGTATTCCTTTAAAGCTAAGTATCCTACAGCGCCATGCGTGTCTATTACGTAGTTATATTTATCATAAACATCCTTCACGCCTACTCTAGTCTGCGCGTCATCATAAGCATAACCAGAAATGTTTTCTTTCATTACTCCCCATTCTGACTCGTATAAATCTAACATTCTAGCAAAATTAGAAGGATTCCCTACATCCATTGCATTAGAAATAGTTGGTACAGATGGTCTTGGTGTATATGTTCCAGAAGCTAAATACTCAGGAACTACATCATTTGCATTCGTAGCTGCAATGAAATGTGAGATAGGTAAACCCATCTTTTGTGCTAATAAGCCTGCGGTAATGTTTCCAAAATTACCACTAGGTACACAGAAAGCGGTTTTCTTTCTAGTCTTCTCTAGTTGTTTATAGGCTTCAAAGTAATAAAAAGACTGAGGAATTAACCTAGAGATATTAATGGAATTAGCCGAACTAAGCCGTAAGTGCGTTCTACACTCGTTATCTAAGAAGGCTTTTTTTACTAATGCTTGGCAATCATCAAATGTGCCATCTACTTCTAATGCACTTATATTATGCCCTAAAGTAGTTAATTGCTTCTCTTGTAGGTTAGAAACTTTACCGCTCGGATATAAAATAATAACTTCAATACCAGGTGTTTTATAGAATCCTGCGGCTACTGCCCCACCTGTATCGCCTGAAGTCGCTACTAGTATGGTTAGTTTCCTATCTTCCCCTTTATTAAAATAGCTCATTAGTTGTGCCATAAACCGCGCGCCAAAGTCTTTAAACGCTAAGGATGGTCCATGAAATAGCTCTAAGATGTGGTTTTGTTTATCTAATGTAACTACAGGCGCTGGAAAAGTAATGGACTTTTCTATGATTTTCTTAATGTCTTTATTAGGGATTGCTCCTGCTAATAGCGTTTTTGTTACTTTATAAGCTATCTCTTGAAAAGAATACTTGCTAAGATTTTTTATAAAGTATTTAGGTAAGGTTGGGATATGCTCTGGCATAAATAAGCCATTATCTTCTGGTAAACCTTTGAAAACTGCTTCTTTTAGATCTACAAATTTGTCTGGACTCTTGGTACTATATAGTCTCATTTTCCTATTTATTTGAAAGTGAAAACCTCCAAGCTTCTTTAAAACTTGGAGGTTCGGATTTATTATACTAAATCATTCGGCTACATTCGTATTGCGCCTTCTTGATTAATTGTTGAAATGAATAGCTCATTTTTGATATTAATCTTATCAAAAACACGCTGCATAGCTGCTCCAGCTCGTTTGGCTATGTCTCTATTCTCGCTTAGGGCAAAGATAGATGGTCCTGCGCCAGAGATACTACAACCTAAAACACCTGCTTTTAAGGCTGCTTCTTTGACTTTATGGAAATCAGGAATTAACTGTGCTCGCTGTGGTTCTACAATAACATCGTTTAATGAACGACTGATTAAACCCATATCTGCATTGTATAGTCCTACGATTAATGCCCCTAAATTGCCTGTTTGTGTAACTGTTTTTGCTAAGGTAGTCGTATCACTTAATACAGCTCTAGCATCTCTCGTCAATATTTTTACATGCGGATAAACAACAGTAGCATATAAACCTGCTGGCGTAACTAATTTATGTACGTCTAACGTAGGATTGTCTCTAATCAAAAGCATACCGCCCATTAAAGAAGGGCCTACATTATCCGCATGATAAGCGCCATCAGCTAACTCTTCTCCTGCTACCGCAAATGGTAATAGCTCTTGTTTTGTCAAGGGGCGGTCCAGTAATTCATTGACAATCATTACGCCTGCTGCTGAGCTTGCAGCACTTGACCCTAGCCCACTCCCAAAAGGCATCTTCTTGTGGATTTCTATTTCTATCCCTCGCTTTTCTTCCCTCAAATGTTCTAATAATCTTTGGGCAGCAAAACTAGCGGTATTCTTTTCTACTTCATAAGGTAACTTCCCTTTATCTCCTGTAATCTTTACTATTCTCAATCCTGGTTTATCTACCAACCGCCCGACAATCTCATCACCGGGTTTGTTTAAGGCGAAGCCTAGTATATCGTAGCCACAAGCCACGTTCGCAACGCTGGCTGGGGCAAAAACTTTGATGTCTTTCTTACTCATTTAATGTAGTCATTGGTCAGTAGTCATTATGTCGTTGGTCAGTAGTCATTAAGTCATTGGTCAGTAGTCATTAAGTCATTGGTCATGTTTTATTTATAACTAACTAGTTGTTCTTAATAGCTTTTATTTTAGACATAACTAATTGATTAATAGTTTTTTGTGTCTAAAAATAAGGCTGGTTATTTATCTAATTATTAATTTAAAAACTGATGACTTCCTGACTATTGACTAATGACCAATGACCTAATGACTAATGACCAATGACCAATGACTATTGACTATATTATTTTAAATAATTTCCAATTTTGATGATTTCTGCAAAAACACCTGCTGCGGTTACTTCTGCTCCTGCGCCTGGACCTGTTACGACTAATGGTCGTTCTCTGTATCTTTCTGTGGTGAAAACAATCATATTATCACTTCCACTTAGCGCATAAAATGGGTGGTCTGCGCCTACACTTTCTAGGGCGATGGATGCTTTGCCATTTTCCAATTTAGCAATCATTCTAAGTACTTTACCTTTGTCTGCTGCTTCTTTTCGCATTGCTTCAAAATAATCATCTGCCTTTTCTATTTCTATCATTAACTCTGCTACGGTTGCGGCATCATTACAGGCTTGAGGTAATATATTTTGAATATTTACATGCTCAGGTTCCATGGCTAAACCTGTTTCTCTTGAAAGTATAATTAGCTTTCGTCTAACATCTAGACCACTTAAATCTTCTCTTGGGTCAGGTTCTGTATAGCCTCTTTCTTTGGCTTCTTTTACTATACTGCTAAAGGTTGTTCCTTCTTTATAGGAGTTAAAGATGAACGAAAGTGAACCAGATAAAACGCCTTCTATCTTGATAATTCTATCGCCACTATTAATTAAATCATTTAAAGTCGATATTACTGGAAGCCCTGCGCCAACATTGGTTTCATAAGCAAACTGTACGCCTCTTTTCTCTGCTGTTTGTTTTAATGTTTGATATTGTGCGTAAGAAGATGATGTAGCTATCTTGTTAGGAGTTGAAATGGAAATACTACTGTCTAGAATACCTTCGTAATATTTATCTATTTCTTTATTTGCTGTATTATCAATAAAAATAGTATTGGCGAGGTTTAACGCCTTCATTTTTTTGATAAAGCCAGCGAAAGACGTCTTTTGTTCAGATGCTAATAGGCTGTCTTTCCAATTATCTAAGTCGATGCCTTCTGGATTGAATAACATCTTTTTACTATTGGATAAACCTATAATCTTTATTTCTAACGATTGCTTTTCTTTTAGATATGCTGCTTGTTCTTTGATTTGCTTGATTAACGTGCTGCCTATTAAGCCTACACCAATCATAAACAAGTTTAATTCTTTGGTATCAGATAAAAAGAAAGAGGCATGAAGCGCATTTAAAGCCTTTGCTTCATCTTCTTTATTGATAACTACAGAAATATTTAATTCAGAAGAACCTTGTGCTATAGCAATGGCATTGATACCATTTTTACCTAGAGAACGGAATAATCGTCCTGAAATACCAGGTTGGTATCGCATATTCTCCCCAATAATAGCAATCACTGCTAAATCCTCTTCTATTTTTATTGGATTAACAAGATTAGAGCGTATTTCATACTGAAATTCTTTCTCTACTTCTTTCTTTGCTTTTTTAGCATCTTTAGGTTGTACTGCGAAGCTGATAGAATACTCAGAGGAACCTTGGGTTATTAGAATGATATTAACCTTGGCAATTGCTAAAGCATTAAATAAGCGCCCTGCTGTGCCTGGTACACCAAACATCCCGCTACCAGAAAGCGTCAATAAAGAAACATTACTAATGGATGAAATTCCTTTAACTGCTGGACCACCTTCGTCTTTTTCATTGGAAATATACGTTCCTCCAAATTCTGGATTAAAGGTATTTTTGATATAAATAGGGATATTCTTAGTAAATGCAGGTTGAATAGTCGGCGGATAAATGACTTTTGCTCCAAAATGAGACATTTCCATTGCTTCTCCATAAGTCATCGTTGGAATCGTGAAGGCTTTCTTTACTTTTCTTGGATCTGTTGTTAATACGCCGTCTACGTCTGTCCATATTTCTATGGCTTCTGCTTGTAAGCCTGCCGCTAATAATGCAGCCGTATAATCAGAACCTCCTCGCCCTAAAGTAGTTGTTAAGCCTCCTTTTGCAGCTGCTACAAACCCTGTTACTACTTGAATATTACTTGATTTATCGTAATGAGCTTTGATATTTTCATAACTCACTGCTAAATCTACTTTCGCTGCTCCGAAATTTTTATCGGTTACAATTACATCTCTAGCATCTAAATAATCAGCAGGTAATCCATTTAAAGTCAGTGCATGAGCGATAATATAATTTGAATTTCGCTCACCAAAGCTTAAAACATAGTCCATGGTCCTTGAAGAAGCTTCTCTCACTAGAAAAATTCCATGAAGAATGTCTTTAAGGGTTTTGTGATTTTTCTTTAAGCCTTTTAATACAGCCTTTTCTGCATCTGTTTTTAATAACTCTTTAGCTGCTTGGATATGCCTTTTGCTAAATGCTTCAAATAACTCTAAATAAGAACCGTCTGCACTCGCAGCTTTTGTACTCATTTCTATCAATGAATCCGTCACGCCACTAAAAGCTGAGCAAACAACAGTGAATTTTTCTCCTTTTGCTTGATATGTCTTTAGTATTTCGATAATACTTTTAATCCGTTCTGGTTTGGCTACGGATGAACCTCCAAATTTTAGTACCTTCATTTGTTAGTAACTATGTGTATAACAACTAATAAAAATGGAATTTATGTTAGTGTTATTTGTGGATAATTGTAAATGACTCTTCTTTCTACGTAATACTTATATAATGTTTACTAAAAAGATTTGCGAAATTATTAGTTTGGCTATTACCTAGCAACTATTTTTCCAACTAAAAACCATTTCTACTTTTATTGTTGGTAAGTTTACAAGGTTATTTGTGGAAAATGTTAATAATTTAAAATTAGTTCCCAATGAAGCGTATTAAAATTTGTGCTTGTTTATTTATTACGCTCTTTTTTTTAACAGCTTTTATCATTGATAAGGGAGATTGGGGATTTTTTGTACATAGAAGGATTAATAGACTAGCTGTTTTTACTTTACATTCTGATATTATTGGTTTTTATAAAAAACATATTGAATACTTAACGGCTCATGCTACAGACCCTGATATGCGTCGATATGTAGTACCAATTGAAGGACAAAAGCATTTTATTGACCTAGATCGTTGGGAAGCTGAAATTTTGCCCACTACTTTTCGAGAGATTAGAAGATTATTTACAGAAATTGTCATTATTGATGAGGATTCAGATACTTTACAGATTTTTGGTAAGAATGTACCTCCAAAGGGGGAGTATAACGTTGTTTTAAAAGGAAAAAACTTTCCAAATTTTTTTAATAGAGATAGTGTAGTCTTATTGACTGCTGATTATAATGACTTTTTTCAGGAACATATTTACCATCCACAGTATTTTGAAAAATGGAAATTGAATTGCGATAGTATTCAGGCTTTTTTTGATTTTCACGGTTTTGAATTAGATTGTAAAAAAGCCTACGCTTTGGACACTTTTGTAGAGCATGGGGTTTTACCATATAATTTAATTCGGATGCAAACTACTTTGGCCAATGCCATGGTCGAGGAAAATTTAGATAAGATTTTAAGAATTTCTGCGGATATGGGGCATTATATTGGAGATGCACATGTGCCATTGCATACGACGAGTAATTATAATGGGCAGCAAACAGGCCAATTGGGGATTCATGCTTTTTGGGAGACTCGGTTACCTGAAATGTTTGCAGATGATACTTATGATTTTTTGGTTGGTCAATCCGAATACATTTATGATGTTCACCAGCATTATTGGAATATTGTGAATGAGAGTCATGCTTTGGTAGCGGATGTTTTGGATATTGAGAAAGCCTTGAGTTTGGCTTATCCTGAAGACCAACAAGATTGTTTTGTGGAAAGGGGAGAAGGCTATATTCAAAAAATGGCTTGTGACGAGTATGCTCAATTATATCACGAAAAGTTAAATGGACAAGTAGAAGCTCGATTTCGAGATGCCATTAAAGCGGTTGGTGATGCTTGGTATACGGCATGGGTTGATGCTGGGCAACCTGATTTGCAGACTATTTTTGATAATCGAAAAATTAAAGAAGAAATTGAAGCGGAGAAAAAATTGAAAGATGCTGTTTTGTCTAATAAGATAATGGGGCGAGAACATTGATTTTATTTACATTCATAAGAAAAGAAAGTAGGAGATGAAAAAAGTTAAAATATTAATGGTGTGTATTTTTTGAAATGATTGTTTCGTTTTTGAATAACATATCTTTTACAGCTAATTACCTTATTTCCGAAAAATCATTCCCATGTTGAAAAACTTACTTTCCTTATTGGCATTACTGTTTACTGTCCATTGTTTTGCTCAAAAATTAAATCACATACAAGGAGAAATTCTTTTGCAAATCCATCCCGAGACGAATATTAATAGTATTTTAAATAGATCTCTGTCTTTTGAGCAAAAACGGAATAATGCCACATTTAAGCAATGTCTTTCAGAGATAATGAATATTTGGCAGTTAGAATTTGATTTTTCTGTTATAGATGAAGTCAATTTTTTAAAAAAATTGCGTAAACATCCTGCAGTACAAAATGCTCAATTTAATCACTTTATTGAACTGAGAAATATACCAAATGACCCTGATTTTATGCAACAATGGCAATACATTAATGAAAATTCAATAGCAGATTTAGATGCAGATTTGGCATGGGATATAACCACAGGTGGAACGACTATCAATGGAGATACGATTGTTTTGTGTGCGCTAGATAATGGAGTGAATGTTAATCACGAAGATATTGTGGATAACTTGTGGAAAAATCATCAAGAAATTCCAGATAATGGAGTGGACGATGATGGTAATGGCTATATTGATGATATTTATGGTTGAAATGCTAAAGAAAATACAGGAAACCTAACACCAGAAGGAAAAATTCATGGTACCCCAGTTATGGGAATTATGGGAGCTATAGGGAATAATGGAATTGGTGTTGCTGGCGTTAATTGGAATGTTAAATTAATGATGATTAAAACTGATTTTTCTATAGATGAAGCGACGCTCATTACTGGATATGGTTATCCTTTGGCTATGCGAAAATTATATAATGAATCTGGTGGAATAGAAGGGGCATTTGTTGTTGCTACTAACTCTTCTTGGGGGGTAGATAATCTTTTTCCAGAAGATGCTCCAATTTGGTGCGCTTTATATGATTCGTTGGGAAGTGTAGGGATATTAAGTTGTGTGGCTACGGCTAATAGTAATTTTGATGTAGACATTAAAGGAGATGTGCCCTCAAATTGCCCGAGTGATTATGTCATAGGGGTTACTAGTCTTGATAAAACGGGACGTAAAGTTTCTGTTGCTGCTTATGGAAAAAATAATATAGATTTAGGCGCTTTTGGAGACATGGTTTACACAGTTTCTAGAGATAATTATGGTACTTTTTCTGGGACTTCGTTTGCTTCACCCCATGTTGCTGGGGCTGTTGGTTTATTATATACGGCGCCATGCGAGGATTTTGGAGAATTAATCAAAAAAGGCCCTGCTGCTACGGCTTTATTAGTAAGAAAATATATTTTAGATGGAGTTAAACCTAATGAATCTTTGGATGATATTACGGTAACGGGCGGACAATTAAATTTATACAACAGTTTACAATTATTGCTACAGACTTGCGGAGACTGCTCGTTGCCTTTGGGAATTACCACCTCAAATGTTGTTGATACGGCTGCTCAAATTACTTGGACTGTTGTAGAAAATGTGCAAACAATTATCCGTTATAGGATTGTAGGGGATAATAATTGGCATGAGGTTAATGCTATTCGTAGTCCTTTTACTTTGACTAATTTAGAACCTTGTTCTAGTTATGAATATCAATTAAAAAATGATTGTATGCAAGAATCAAGTAATTTTGGACAAGTTTTTACTTTTCAAACGGATGGTTGCTGTGTTTCGCCAACAAATTTAACTTTTCAACATTTGACCGCAAGCAGTTTTTCTTTAGGGTGGGATACTATATTAGCAGCAGCATATTATGAAGTGAAGCTTATTGCTGAAGGAGAAGCAGATGGGCAATTATTTTCTACGACAGAAACGCAACTTCTTCTTGATAAATTAGAGGCTTGTACACAATACACCGTTCAGGTAAGAACAATCTGTAAAAATCAACAAATTACAGACTTTAATTCAACCTTGCTAATTAAAACAAAAAACTGTGGGGCTTGTACCTATTTAGATTATTGTAGCTCTACTGCAGCACTAGATGAAGACGGTGAATGGATATCAAAGGTCGTGCTTAATGATTTAGTGAATGAATCTGAATCTGATTTTGGCTATGGAGATTATACTGGAAAGAGTACTGATTTATATCTTGCAGCATCTTATGATTTAACTGTTGGTATAGCTTATACAAATTTTCCTTTTGATGAAAACATTCAAGTTTGGATTGACTATAATCAGGATGGAATGTTTGAAGATGGGGTAGAGAATGTAATTAATCTTGATGAAGATGTTAGCAATGAATATTCGGCTTTTATTCGTATTCCTGAAGATGCTAAACTTGGATTAACAAGAATGAGAATTGCTTTAAAATGGCGAGGTGGTAATGACCGAACTAAATCAAAATCTTGTGATAACTATGATTTTGGAGAAGTAGAAGATTATTGTGTAAATATTGTATCGCCTCTTGTTGGTACATCTAATTTTGCAGACGATTTTTCAACGCTGACGGTTCATCCAAATCCTTTTTCAACTGCTGTCAATCTTGATTTATTTGTAAACGAATTAACTGAGGCTAAAATAAATTTACTGGATATTTCTGGAAAATTTGTGCTATATGAATCTATACAGAACTTAACTAGGGGAAAACAACTAATTACGATTGAAACTGGACATTTACCAAAAGGAATGTATCTGCTTCTTTTGCAAACAGAAAATGGACAATTTGCTAAGAAGTTGGTGAAATTTTAGTTTTCTGTTTGATAGACAAAAAATAAGAAAGTTAGTCTTGAAAAAAATGCCTCTGAGAATCGTTTATTTTTTTGCTGTCTGCACTATGACCCAGAATATCTTATTCTAGGCGACATTTTAAGGGGTATTTTGCCGCTATTTAGAATTTGATTTTAAAATAATTTTATTTGTAATTAATTGATTATTAGGTTATTATTGTTTTGTTGCTTGTTTTATTACCTCTGTTGTAAATAATTTTATTTTGCCTACTTTTTTTCACCGTATTGATATTTGTAAAGATAAAAAGCACAGAAAACGCCTATGCTGTCCGCCAAGGCATCATAAAAATCCATATTTCGACCTGGAATAAATTGTTGAAGGTATTCCGTTAGAAATCCGAGGAAGATGGCCCAAATAATAATTTCTGTATTTTTTTCTTTGCGAATAAGTGCCTTTAATGCTTGGTAGGTTAAAAATGCGAACAATAAGAAATGGGCAACTTTGTCTAAATAGTTGCCAGCGATTTTTCCATTGCCTGGTGTGAGGGTTTGCGACTAGTACTAAGAATAAGCTAAGAAAGAATAGGGGAGTGAACTTTATTTTCAATTAGATTTATTTTTTTCGTTCAGTTACATAAGTTACTAAATCTCTTAAAGCCGTACGAACTTCTGATTCAGGAAAGCGGTTCAAAATTTCAAAAGCTTCACTTCTGTAATGATACATTACTTCTGTCGCATATTCCAGCCCTCCACTACCCTTCACAAAGTCGATTACTTCTGCTACTTTTTCTGGCTGATTATTATTTTTCTTAATAATCTTGATGATTTTCTTTTTTGTACTACGAGGTGCTTTTTCTAAAGCAAAAATTAAAGGCAATGTCATCTTTTTTTCTTTGATGTCATTTCCTAAAGGTTTGCCAACATCATCTGTTCCAAAGTCGAATAAATCATCTTTGATTTGAAATGCCATGCCTATTTTTTCTCCTAATAATCTAGCATTTTCAATTTGAGTTTCATCTTGCGTCACTGAAGCTGTTCCTGCTGCACAAGCGGAAGCTATTAAAGAGGCGGTTTTTCCTTTTATTACCTCGTAATAGACGGATTCATCTATATCTAATCGACGAGCCTTTTCCATTTGCAACAACTCCCCTTCCATGATTTGTTCTGTCGCTGTTGCCATGAAATCCAATAACTGATATTCTTTATTTCTAATGGCTGTTAAAAAGCATCTAGATACTAAATAATCGCCGACTAATACGGCTATTCTATTTTTCCAAAGTGCATTGATAGAAAAATAGCCTCTACGTTCATTTGAGTCATCAATGACATCATCATGAACTAATGTACTGGTATGCCCTAATTCTACACAAGTTGCTGCGATGTAGGTTGATTTTGTGGCAGGACCACATAGTTTTGCACAAAAAATGACAAACATTGGGCGCATCTGCTTCCCTTTGCGACTGGCTATATAATAGGTGATTTTATCTAATAGTGGAATCCGACTGGCAATGGACTTTTTGAAATACTCCGTAAAGATTTTCATTTCCGCTGCTATCGGCGCTTTTATATCTTTGAGCGATTTTTTCTTTTTCAATAAAGTTAGCATTGCTTAATTTTTAATGAACCATATTTTTTAGGTTAACACTTCAAAGATAATAGTTGTTTTCAATTAATTCAATTTTTTTTGAAAGTTTATGTGTCTAACACTACTCTCCTATTCTTTTAGTTGATAAATGTCTTTTAAATTTCGACCAAAACCATTATAATCTAAGCCATAGCCTACTACAAACTTATTGGGAATTTCAAAACCAATATAGTCTACTGCTAATGGAAATTTTAAGGCTTCAGGTTTTTGAAGTAATGACACTATCGTTATTGATTTTGGATTATATTTTTTTAAGGTTGGTAAGAAATGATAAATTGTCGTTCCTGTATCAATGATATCTTCTACTATAATAACGTCTCTATCCGTTAAATCTTCTTGTAAACCTATTTGTGTTGTTACTTTTCCGCTCGAAGATGTTCCTTCATAGGAGGTCAATTTTATAAAAGATATTTCGTGGTCAAATTTACAGGCCCTAACTAAATCTGCTGCAAAAATGAAAGCTCCATTCAATATTGCTAAGAAAATAGGGTTTTTATCCTTGAATTCTTTCGTTAATTCTTTCCCCATTTCTTTTACTTGCTGCTTTATCAGCTGTTTATCTATGTATGTCTCAAAAGACAAATCTTGTATTTGAACTGTTTTGCTCATGTATTTTATCTATTACTTTTTTTAGGTTTATAACAACATGTATACTTTATTGTTTTTTAATTTTACTAGAAGGTGTAGCTATTTTTAGGTAGTCATCTACATTTTCATTAGGAACCGCAACAGCTAGATGATAATGCTTGATTTTCCAGTCTTTATTGGTTAATTCTAGTACTCCAGAGCCTCGACAAACGCCCATCCAAGTGTCTAAAGATTCTTCAAACCAAGCTGTTTCTTCATCATCAGATAAATAAAATGTTCTATCTATTGTTGTGAAATCCCAAGCACTATCTCTGTCAAAATATTTTTTTGACCATTCTTTCATTTCATCTCTTTTCCATTTCTCGGTAGCGTCTGTGCCTATATAAATGCCGTCTCGTGCCATACTACCAAAAAACACGTCTTCATCTGCGGTTGCGGCTGCTTTATGCCAAGCGACCATAAAATCATTCAATGATTGCTGTAAATTAGGCATTTCTGTAATGCAATCTTTGCGTCTTCTGGTATCCGTAATATGGGAAATTTTCCAACCTTCCGTAGTATTTACAACATGAAAAGCATTGACTCCACAATGACTTAATTTTTCTCCTACATAAAAAGTATATTCCGTCCAAACAGATGCTAAATTACCGTCTATTCGTACTTTATAAGACCAAATTTTTTCATCGTAAATTTCTTCATGCGGCGTACCTACTGATTTTACCCAACCATCTACACTTCCTCCTTTTAGTACAGGAATACCTT
Source organism: Saprospiraceae bacterium (assembly GCA_045106885.1). Taxonomy (GTDB): domain Bacteria; phylum Bacteroidota; class Bacteroidia; order Chitinophagales; family Saprospiraceae; genus JAFMDF01. The sequence continues at coordinate 12,819 of JBGCFJ010000475.1, read as the reverse complement.
CTTTATTTGTATATGATGATTGCAAATGCGCTGCTGGATGCAAAACAGAACGAAGTATTGTGGAATCACTTGCCCGCATACCGTCAAATAATGTTTTAACAGTATTAATTGCTGCTTGTTCGTAGGAGATTAGTGTATCTTTTTGAGTGTTTCCAGTATTTAGGAATATTATCGAGGCGAGTATTAATAAAATGTACTTTTTCATATTTAGAAGGTGTTTGTTCTACTGTTCGACCAAATAAAAAGTATTTCTTACTTCCTTTTGGTCTATTACTAGTGGTTCAAGTCATAAGTAATTGATAGTTTAATCGAGTGTATTTTTTCGTTAGGCAAGGCATTTTTTTTGAGAATAGCCTTCGCTCTTTGAGAAAAAATAACGCAGCATAACGGAAAAAGACGCCGATTTAACCTGTCAATGCCTGCTCCGATTCTTTCGGAGGATTTATGACTTGAACCACTAGTTTAGTTTTTGCCACAAAGTACAACATATTTTAAGGAAACTAAGAACTATGATTAAGGAAAGATAAATTCGATTACAACCAATATTAATTTTAATACAGCATACAGGAGTTTTTAAACAAAAATAGGCTACATAATTTACTTATTATGTAGCCTGTTCTTATTCGATGTGAGCCTGTTCAAATAACTGTGTTTAGGCAAAATTTTAGCATTGAAAATCAAAGCTTTACTGCCACCGCTTACTGCCACTGCCTACTGTATTAGCTGCCAAAGATTTCAACTAATAGCTGTTCTAATTGTGGTGACCGTAATTTTCGAGCAATGATTCTACCCTCTTGGTCTAGTAAAATGGTATGTGGAATAGAACTAACAGAATACATTTTAGCAACTTCGTTTTTCCATCCTTTTAAATCACTTACATGTTCCCATTCTAAGCCATCTTGTTCTATTGCTCGTTCCCAAGAAGCTTTTGTTCTATCTAGACTCACCCCTAAAACTTCAAATCCTCGATGATTGTACTTTTCGTATAATTTTTTAACATGTGGATTTTCTCTTCTACACGGACCACACCAACTTGCCCAAAAATCAACTAAAACAATTTTCCCTCTTAAATCACTTAGTTTTAAATCTGCTCCAGCTGGGGTTTTTTGTACAAAATCCGGCGCAACTTCTCCTTGTCCAAAGCCCGTTGCTGTATTAATTTTCTTTTTAAGTGGAGCTATTAATTCTGGATATACCGAATCATATTTTTTTAGTAATCTTTTGGCGTAAAGCATATAATTTTTATGCCTTTTATCATCTAATGCGGTAACAACTCCTGATAAAGCTAATTGATAAGCGTGTGGATTTGGAGCAACCTTGCTTAAAAGGTCATCTAAATAAGATTGGTGCAGTAATGGGTCTATTCCAGCGGTACTCAGCGTAGTTGCATATTCTTTAAATGCTTCATATACCCAAGGATTATCGTTGTAATAAGGGTTTTTGAAATCAGCAAATTGAAAAAATTGATTGGCAAAATAATCTATTTCTGTATAATAACTTTCTGTCGTATTTTGAAAAGAAAGATAAGTATTTAAGGCAGCGACTTCGCCTAGTAATGCATTCTTTTGTTTATACTCATTTAATAAAGCTATTTTTTTATCATCAATTTCACTCATCTCGAAAATAGCCATTTTTTGAGCGCCTTCGTCTGATTTCGCTTTTTGTAAATCCTGCATTTTTTGCCCCATTTCTTGTTTTAATGCAGTTATCTTTTCTTTTAAACCTTCATACTCTTGATTCAACTTAGACCCTATTATTGCTTTTGTTAAATCTGTACAGGTTCCTTTTACTTTTACATCACTTTCTGTACCTAAGATAATAGGCCTTAATTGAGTGGTATTTTTACCTAAATAATAGAATTTTGCGGTTGCTTGTGATATTTTGAATTCGTATACATTTCCTTTTTTATTAGCGGTATGTATTTTTTCGAATCCGAAGCCTTCAAATTGATATAGGAATATAGAATCTGTCGGTGAACATTCTTTTAGTTCTATAGATAATTTTACTTTTTTTCCTAATTCTGTTGGTGGAGTAAAGGCGATTAAGCCAAGGCTAATTAATACGAAGGATATTAATAATATTTTTTTCATTCTGCTGGGATATTATATATTTGTGCATTGAATTAAAACAATACATTTACACGGGGCGTATCGTTTCTTATTTTATTTAATTCTTATTTTTTTGTAAAGTGACAAATTCTTTGTGCTTGTTATGTTACTTTTTTCGCGACGTATTTAAAACAAAATTGTTTTCAGTGCTTAAGAATAAGGGCTGGTATTAATGAATTTATTTAAATATTATATTTTATTTATTATTTTGATTGATTTAAACTTATCTCCTAATCCATATTTACATCTAAATCCTCTAACACGCTGAGTAATAATTGTAAATCTTCAAAAAATTCTCTGACTAATTCAAAACTGACATTAGATTGAAAAATATGAGGTTCCAGTAAATCTTTTGGTTCTGTTACGGCTATAAACATTTGACTACCGATAAACGATACATAAATTTCCTTTGCTGTTTTTTCCTTATAATTTAAAATAGCTTTTTGCATTTCGTTAGATAATATATGATTCACATTGGCATTTTTACTTGCCATAATAATGAATGTTTCTCGAAAATTTCTAGAAACAATATCTTCGGCGATTCTGCACCCTATCCTGTTTAATTCTTTGATTGTTCTGGATTGATATTGACTAAACTCTCTAGGTAGCGCTATTATTTTACTTTTTGGGGAATGTGCTTTTGAATTGAAGTTTCCTTGAAAAAAAACGCCTTTAAATATATAATTTGATTTATTTCTTACTTTTGAATATTCTCTAACATTTAATTCACATAATTCAAATGTCATTTCTCGATAACTCCCTTGGATAAAGTCTTCTCCTTTATAGAATGGTGCTGGTGTGGCGAAGATTAGACTAGACAAAAATGTTGATTTTGGAATTAATTTTTTGGGCTCATAAGTCATTTTTCCATAGTTAATTTCATTATCTATGAAGTCTAGAATTAAATTAACTATGTTAGGTTTGAAGGTGATGACGAATTGTCGGATTTGGTATAGTATAAAACTAATGTAGAAGATGATAAACACTAAAAAAAATAAAGTAACAACTAGAATATCCACATAAATATCTAGTATCGTTACACCTATTAGAAAGATAATAGAACCAAAAAGTAATAATAATAAGCGTTTTCGCTTCCTTTCCATCCGTAATAATTCTGGATGAATTGTATGATTATAGAAAAGGCGAAATTCGTGAAGGCGTTGCATGTACAGCTATTAGGTAGGTGGACCAGCTTATAATTACGAGTAATGTTTTAATTATTATTCATTACTCGTAATTTAATATTAATTTGCATTATTGGGGTGGTCAGCGCATTCTTCTAGATATTGAGAGATAATGTCATCTACAATATCTTTTAAGTAAGCTTTTTTAGATTTTGCTATATCTTTTAATTTTTCAATTTTTTTCTTTTCTAAGCTAAAAGTAATTCGTTTCTTTAATGGAGAACTACTCTTAATCTCTTCTCTATTTTCCGTACTTGTTCTCCGTATTAAAGCATCAATACCAATTACTGGTCGATCACTTCGCTTTTTTATTTTTGTATCTCGCCTACTTGCCAAGGAAGATTTTCTAACAGGTTCTTTATATTCTTTATCTAGGGCATTATGAAACAGCCCTTCTAAGTCAGAAGTGAAATTTTTTGATGACCGCTTTTTAGGGCGGGTACGTCTGGTGTCCAAACTTTCTCTTGCTTCTTCTTCGACTAACAAGGGACGAATACCTGGTAATTGGTCATCTGCACCTGTATCGCTAAAGAGGCTTTCAAGCCCCGCTTTAAATTTTTTCTTGCTCACAAGTATCAGTTAAATTTTATAAAAATAGTTTTACTTAAAGTAGCGAAGTCTATTGCTATTTTAACAAGGCAAATTAGACTTCTACTTGTGCTGTTCTTTCGATAATTTCTTTGCTTAATGCTAAATAATCTTTAGCGCCTGGACTTCTTTTATTATAAGTGAAAATATCTTTTCGTTGCGAAGGCGCTTCTGCTAAAGCCACATTATCCCTGATATAAGTGTCGAATACTCGATTGCCAAAAAACTTTCTAATTGTTTCTACCACATCTCTGTTTAATACCTTACGGTGATCATACATTGTTGCAATAACTCCTCCAATAGATAACTTTTTATTTAGACGGAATCGTACTTTGTCTATGATTTGTTTGATTTTAGTTAATCCTTGTAGCGCTAAAAATTCTGTTTGTAGTGGAATGTAAACATAGGTGCTACTAGTTAGTGCATTCAACGTTAATAATCCTAACGAAGGAGGACAGTCAATAATGACATAGTCATAATCCTCTTCTACTACTTCTAGAAGCTCTCTTAATATATATTCTCGTCCTGCTTCATTAATCAATTCCATTTCTGCTCCCGAAAGGTCTAAAGTTGAAGTGACTACATCTAATCCTTCTCTTACTGTATAAGGAACTAGTTCTGATTCACCTCGAAGAGCTTCATATATAGTTGACTTTTGCCTAGGAATACCTAGCGAAAGAGATAGATTTGCTTGTGGGTCCAAGTCAATTAATAAAACTCTTTTACCTAACTCTACTAAACCTGCTCCAATGTTAATGGCGCTTGTAGTTTTGCCCACACCTCCCTTGTGGTTTAGTAACGAAATAACTAATCCCATGTTAATAATTGATATTGAATGAAAAAATGGTAAGAATTTATTATTCTCACAGTATGTTTTTTTTATTGTAAAATTAAACCATCAATCTCGTATAGATTGGCCGAGTTGTGCTTTAATTTTGTGTGTAGTTTGGTTGTGATATAAAGTTATATCTTTTATGTCGTACAAATATATTGAAAATATAGAGAATTCAAGCGATAATCTATATATATATTCAATATACAGAAATTCTGCCATAAAAAGGGATAATTTAAATATTCTTTTTTTTTCGTGCTTTCCTTAGCTTTAAAAGAAAAGGTATACTTTTTTCTTAATAATTGATTATCAGTTATTTAAGTACATATTAAGTATTGTTTTTATATGAAATGTATGCACTAAAAGTTTTTATAAAAAAAAATTATTTTTTCGCATTATTCAAGACCTTTTTGTTGTAAAGTCGTCTCAACATAACTTTTCAGCTTTAGAAGCAGTTGATTATCTGCTTTTTTGCTTTTAAAAAATGTATTTTTGCGCCCAGATTTTAGCAATTGACAGTAAACCTAAGTTAGTTGGCAGATTTTATTTGAGGAAGCCACTATTTTTCGAGTTCTTTGGCTCTTCTTTATCAACTAATATTTTGCTTTAAGCAACAGTTATATTTTTATGGAACAAATATTAATGCACCTAGGCATTTTTGCGGTTAGCTTATATATCCTACTTCAAGCTTCTGATTTTTTTGTAGAAGCCGCAGAGAGAATAGGGTTGGCAGCAGGTATTCCCCCTTTTATTATTGGTGTTACCATTGTAGCCCTTGGTACGTCTTTACCTGAATTAGCTTCTTCTATTGAAGCTGTTTTGATGGGGGATTCCAAAATTGTTATTGGTAATGTTGCTGGATCTAATATTGCTAATATTGGATTAGTTCTAGGATTAGTTGGGGTAGTTGGTAAACAGGTGAAAGTGAAGGATGGGATTATGAATATTGATATTCCAATTCTAGTATCTTCCGCATTTTTATTGTGGTTTGTTGCCCATGACCAAGTAGTGACGATTTTTGAAGCTATTATTTTGTTAGGTGCATTGGCTGTTTTTTTTTTTTTTTTTTTAAATAATAACGAGGGGGAAGAAACAGAAAAAACTAAGATTAATGGAAAGGATATTGGTATTTTGATTCTGGCTGGTATTGCTATTAAATTTAGTGCAGAGTACACGATTAAAAGTATTATTGAATTATCTAAATTACTCGAAATTGGATCTGAAGTTATCGCTGCTAGTGTTGTGGCTTTAGGTACTTCTTTACCTGAAGTCTTTGTGAGTTTAGCAGCTATTCGTAAGGGGAAAACTGATATAGCTGTTGGAAATATATTAGGTTCTAATATATTTAATACTTACGCTGTTATGGGAATCCCTGCTTTGGTTGGTACTTTGGTGATTCCTGATAACGTTGTTCATTTTGTCTTACCTTATATGATAGCAATGACTATTTTGTTTGCGGTGATGTGTATTTCTAAAAAAATCTCTCGTTGGGAGGGTTTAATGCTTTTAATTTTTTATGGTCTTTTCATGGTAGAACTTTTTTCTGATTTATAAGCGTAACGAATTCGCTTAACATCATGGCGGTAGCTCCCCAAACTGTTTTTCCATTTACGTCATAATATGGTACATCTTTGATGGTATAGCCATTTCCAAATGTAATCGTTTTGTATTTTTTCGTTTTTGGATGAATTAATTGATTTAACGCTACTTCTACTACTTCCGCTACTTCCCTTTCTTGACGAATAAAAGTTGGTGTGTAATCTATGCATCCGATAAACGGAAAAACTTGGAAATTACTCGCTGGTACGTATAGTGGTGTTAAATCTCCTAATAAAGTTACATCCTCTTTTTTTATACCTATTTCTTCATTGGCTTCTCTTAATGCCGCCGCTTGATTGGTCGCATCGGTTGCTTCTTTTTTCCCTCCTGGAAAACTTATTTGCCCACTATGTTTATCGTTTTTAGTGATGACCCTTTGGATTAAAGGTAAATGCCATGCGCCATTTTTGGGATATAATAAACATAATACACTTGCGAGTCGAGCATTTTTTGGTGTAGCCGTAAACTTAGCTCTAGTGGTCATTTTGGCTTGTGCTACTTGCCCTGGTAGCGGCAACTGTAATTGTTCTTTTAAGAATGGAATTATTACCGTATCTATCATAATTGGCTATTGACTTTTGCGTATATAAGTAATGCGAGCTAATTAATCGGGTAATTTATAGCTATCTTTTTCTGCTATTTTTTACCAAAAAATAAATCAATAGTGGTGCTATTCATTGATTTTTTCGCAAAAAACTATCAAAAAAATCTTAGCTCTAAATTTTACCTGATTAATCAACACGCATTACTTAGTATAAGTCGCTTAAAAAATGTAGTTTCTTATTATTGAAAAATATCTTGGAATGTTGTTGAGTTTGATTTTTTGCTTAACTCGCTTCCTAATTCCCAGACCGCTTTTTCCCAAATTTTCCAATTTTCGGAATTTGGATTATTCAAAAAGAAGCTTATTTGAGTGTTTCTTGCGAAAATAAAATATTCGTAACTAATTCCACCTAAAGTGATGCCTGTGTTCGCATTAAATAAATCAACTGAATTTAGTTCTTTTATGTTATCTATAAATCCATTGTCTTTTTTCCTAAATGTAAATGCTTCAATCTCACTATTTTTATCGAATTTAAATATTCCTTGAATTACTTCATCAGGATTGTGTATTTCTCTGAATTTTGTTTTATTGAATTTAATAGTAAAAAGCCAACACCAACCAGCAAATGACCTTGCAATATTTATTAACCAGCAATAATCAATTTCTTTCTCATTGACTCTCCAGTTTTGTTCATCTCTAATCGTAATTCTACCTGCTCTTAGAGAAGGAATGCCTAGTTCTTTACAAAGAGAAGCCTCAATATTTTGAATGCCTGTTTGCTTTTCTGTTTCTCCTTTTATTCTTCTTTTCATTTTCATCTGATTTGTAATTATTTCTAAAAAATAATCTTCATTTTTTGATTACCCTTTATCTAACTAAAAAATCACTCATTTAGTTTTTTTTAAAACAACTTGTCGAGAGAAAATTCATTTATAATACGATTGTAAAACTTTTTGTTTGTTAAAAAGGTGTAAATTCCCTATTTTTGTTGTAATATTTGTTTGTTGAATACCAAAAAACAACCTAATATTTCCCGTAACTTTGCGAATTACTATTGTATAATAATTATTGCTGATAATGAGTAAAGAACCAAATAATAGTGACACTTCTAATAGTCAATACCCTGATGATAATATTATTTCCTTAAAAGGAATGTTTCAGGATTATTTCCTTGACTATGCTTCCTATGTAATTTTAGAAAGAGCGGTTCCTGCAATTGAGGACGGCTTAAAACCTGTGCAGCGTAGAATTTTATATTCCTTAAAAGAAAAAGATGATGGGCGATATCATAAGGTCGCAAACATTATTGGACATACGATGCAGTATCATCCACACGGGGATGCGGCAATTGGCGATGCTTTGGTGAATCTTGGGCAAAAAGATTTATTGATTGATTGTCAGGGAAACTGGGGAGATAATCGAACGGGTGACCGAGCAGCGGCACCAAGATATATAGAGGCGAGATTGACTAAATTTGCTTTAGAAATAGCTTTTAATAACCAAACAACTGATTGGCAATTAAGTTATGATGGACGGAATAAAGAACCTGTTGAATTACCTATGAAATTCCCGCTTTTATTAGCGCAAGGAGCAGAAGGTATTGCTGTTGGTTTGTCCACTAAAATAATGCCGCATAATTTTATTGAACTGATTAAAGGTTCTATTAAAATATTGCAAGGGAAAAAGGTGAAAATTTATCCAGATTTCCAACATGGAGGTATTGTTGATGTCTCGAATTATAATGGCGGAAAAAGAGGTGGAAAGATAAAAGTTAGGGCGAAAATTAAGATTATTGATAAAAAGCAATTAGCGGTTACTGAATTGCCTTATGGTGTAACAACTGGTAATTTGATTGATAGTATTTTGAAGGCGAATGATAAAGGACAAATCAAAATCAAGAAGGTTATTGATAATACTGCTGCCGATGTAGAAGTATTGATTGAGTTAGCCCCTGGGATGTCGCCTGAAGTAACTATGGATGCTTTGTATGCTTTCTCGAATTGTGAAGTGTCTATTTCTCCGAATGCTTGTGTGATTATTGACGACAAACCGCATTTCATGACGGTTGATGAAATGCTGGAAATTTGTACACAGCGTACTAAAGACTTACTGAAGCAAGAGTTAGAGATTAAATTAAATGAACTAGAAGAGAAGTGGCATTTTGCGAGCTTAGAAAAGATTTTTATTCAAAAAAGAATTTATCGAGATATTGAGGAATGTGAAACTTGGGAGGAAGTCTTGAAAATGATTGATATTGGTTTAAAAAAATATGTAGGTACGCCGAGTGACCCTTTACAAAAAGGAGATAAACGGATAGCCTTATTGAGAGATATTACGGAAGAAGATATTACGAGATTAACAGAAATTAAAATTAGAAGAATTTCTAAGTATAATGTTTTTAAAGCAGATGAAAAAATAAAAAACATTGAAGAAGAATTAAAACAGGTAAAGCATGATTTAGCAAACCTAGTTGATTTTTCTATTGCTTATTATGAGAATCTTTTAAAGAAATACGGAAAGGGAAAAGAACGAAAAACAGTTATTTCTTCTTTTCAAACAATCAAAGCGACAGAGGTTGTTGCGAATAATGCCAAATTGTACGCAAACCTTAAAGAAGGGTTTATTGGCATGGGCATGAAAAAAGATGAATTTATTTCCGATTGTTCTGATATTGATAATATTATTGTTTTCCGAAAGGACGGTAAATTTAAAGTGGTTAAAATAGCTGATAAAACCTTTGTTGGTAAAAATATTATTCATGTTGCTGTTTGGAAAAAAGGAGATGACCGAACCACTTATAATATGATTTACACGGATGGACAATCTGGGCGGACGATGGTTAAACGTTTTAATATCAAAGCCATTACTAGAGATAAGGATTATGATTTAACCAAAGGGTCTAAAGGTTCTAAGCTACATTATTTTACAGCTAACCCCAATGGTGAAGGGGAAGTTGTTAAGATTCAATTAACACCAGGTTGTAGAGCTAAGCTTAAAATATTTGATTATGATTTTGCGGAATTAGCGATTAAAGGAAGAGGCTCACAAGGGAATTTATTAACAAAATATCCTGTTCGAAAAATTGCATTTAAACAAGCTGGGAAGTCAACTTTAGATGCTTTGAAACTTTGGATGGACGATGTGAGTGGTCGATTAAATACAGATAGTAGAGGTAAGTTACTAGGCGAGTTCGATACGGGAGATGCCATCTTGGTTTTGTATAAAGATGGTTCTTACCAGTTGACGGATTATGAATTGACGAACCGCTATGAAGTAAAAGATGTTTTGGACATTAAGAAATTTGATACGAATGCGGTGATCAGCGCCATTCATTATGACGCAGATAAAACAACAACTTTTGTTAAGCGATTCAAGATAGAAGCGAATACATTGGGTAAAAAATATCCTTATATTTCTGAACACAAAAGTTCTAAGTTGTTTTTTGCAAGTCTACATCCAAATCCGATTGTCCAATATTATGAAAAGGATAAATCGAAAAAAATCGAAAAAGAAGTTAAGTTAGCTGAATTTATTGATATTAAAGGCTGGAAGTCGCAGGGAAATAAATTGAGTGGACAGCGTATTACAGGTGTTAAAGATATTACGCCTGCTGATAAGCCGGCTAATCAAAAAAATAAACTAAAGCCTGGTGATTTTATAGATTTTGATTTGGATGATGGGCAGACTTCTTTGTTTTAATCATCATTTTTAAGATAAAAAAAGGGAAGGGGGCTAGAAATAAATAAGCTACGTAAATTTGACTTAGGCAAAGTGGAGAAAATAATTAGCCAGTTAGACTAGTCAATTTTTCTTCTAAGGAATTCAAAAAATGCTTGCATAATGGATTATGGACGTATTTTTTGAGTTTCTTAGAAGGAAAAAGGGCAGTATAAATGGTTGATTATTTCTTCCACTTTGCCTTAGAGGAAGATTTAGAGGTAGCTTAGGTTTTTAGCCTGAATAGGTATAGTTAACATTATAACCTAAATACAGGGTAAATTAAATAACTTGAAAATCAAAGTTGCTGGTTGCTGGCACCTAAAAAACAACCAGCAACCATTATCTTTAATTTCCAAAATACTAAACTATTAGCTTATCAATGCCTTATTAATTCGTCGAATCAAAGCAGGGCCTTCATAAATCAAACCTGAATAAATTTGAACCAAAGCTGCTCCTGCCTCTAATTTTTCTTGTGCATCTTTTGCCGAAGCAATGCCACCTACTCCAATTATAGTTAGTTTTTTACCAGATTTTTCATATAAATAGCGAATGACTTCTGTTGCTCGATTGGTTAAAGGTTGTCCACTCAAACCTCCATTTCCAATTGCTTTGATTGAAGCTGAGGATTCCTTTAACCCACTTCGACTAATAGTTGTATTAGTAGCGATAACTCCATCAATTTTGGTGGCGGCCACAATTTCAATAATATCATCCAACTGAGTATCCGTTAAATCAGGAGCGATTTTTAGAAGGATAGGTTTTGGTTTATCCTTTTGTTGATTTAAATCTTGTAAAAGAGAAAGTAATTTCGTTAATGGTTCTTTTTCTTGTAAATCTCTAAGATTAGGTGTATTGGGAGAACTTACATTGACCACAAAATAATCGACAAAAGGAAAGAGTTGTTCAAACGCATAAATATAATCGTCTGAGGCATTTTCGTTAGGTGTTACTTTATTCTTTCCTATATTACCACCAACGATTAAATTTTTAGGTTTTCCTTGCTTCAATCTTTCTACTAAAGCTCCTACCCCTTCATTATTAAAACCCATTCGATTGATAATCGCCTCATCTCCTTTTAAGCGGAATAATCTTGGTTGAGGATTTCCTATTTGTGGTTTTGGTGTAACCGTACCCAACTCAATAAAGCCAAAACCTAGTTTGGACATTAAGCGAAAATATTTTCCATCTTTATCAAATCCTGCGGCTAAACCAACTGGATTTTTGAAAGTTAGGCCAAATAATTTTCGTTCTAGACTTTTATCTTCTACCGAATAATAATTTTTCAATAACCAGCCAATGATTGGAATGCCAAAACCTATTCTAGCTAGGGTAATGGTAAGATGGTGTGCTTTTTCTGGTTGAAAAAGGAAGAGGAAGGGTTTTAGAAGTTGATACATTTATTTTCTATGCTTAAGACTAAGATTTAAATAATATAGCAAAGAAATGAAAAAAATAATTAACAGCGGAATTGAAATTGTTCGGAAGGTCTTAGAACTTATCGTTATTTTATCATTTATATAAAGATAGGTCAATAAGAAAGAGATAATACTTGATGAAAGCATTATAATTAATGCCCATTTTGTTTTTGAATTCACAATCATTTTACTTTGATAATAGAATTTCTTTATAAGTAATGTGGATTGATTAATCGGGTAAAATTTTTAGCTTGAATTTTTTCGATGGTTTTTGCCAAAAAATCAATGCATAACTTGTTCCAACACCTTGGGAGCACCGCTACGGATTTATTTTTTGCCTCACCCCTAACCTGGAAGAGCCAGTATCATAGAAGTCAGAAGTCAGACCTTTATCTTCGATAACTGTCAGAAGTCAGATTTGGCACTCGTCAAAAGTCTGACTTCTGGCAGAAAATTTCAATTTTCGGTCTGACTTCTGACCTCTTGACTATCAATCTTTTATAATGAATTCTTGCCACGTTTGCGCAAGATTTAATTTGTAAGAGAACTAAGTAAAATTTAATTTTCAATTTTCAATTTCAAATTTTCAATTTTAAACCACCTTCGGCGGGAATTTGAGGTTGAAGTTGAAGTTGAGATTAACAATTATCGACATTTTAAAATATCGACAATTTGTTGGTTTTAAAATTTGTGTAAGAGCCTAAAGCTAAATCTTTTTCTAAATCTTTACTAATACTTACTGGTTGTATGTCCGTAAATAGATTTTCAACTTTATTACTTATTCCAAATTCTTTTTTCAATCTTTTGAAAGTAAAGTCACTATATGCCA
>JBGCFJ010000474.1:0-8153 GCA_045106885.1 Saprospiraceae bacterium | reverse complement strand
GTTGCCATCATTACTTCTTAATTGTACATTATAACACACGGTGTTATTCGCACAATCTACTGGCCCAAGCTCCATTTGTAGGTCATAACTTCCTACTGTTGCAGGAGGTGTCGTACAACTAGTTGCCAAACAAGAGGCTTCCCCATCACTACTTTCTAAATCATTATAGCCTACCCCATTCGCCATTTGGGTATTATTCATAGCTACCCATTCAGAAACCTCTACGAAAGAAGTGGCATAATCGTCTGTCAATCCGCTTCTACCCCATACCGCTTCAAAGCAGGTATTTGGGTCATTTAGTACGTCCGATTGTAAGGAAAAACAAAGCTGAGAAGTCGTTATCCAACTACCATCAGCAGGTAAGGTTATTCCTCCTGAAGAAAGGTTATTTAAATCAATAGCATAATTTAAAAAACTCAAATTACTTTCAAAAGACAAACTACCATCTATACTAGATGCATCTAGGTTAGGTGAATGTTGAACAAGGGTAAAATCTTGATAAGTACTACCCAACTGAGAGGTACCACTAGAAAAATTTCCTAACGCTCCGTCATAGTAGATACGATAGTTTTGTCCTGCTAAATTCCACGCTACACCATTAGTCGTTCTGAGTTGTACATCATAGCAAGCAGTTTGATTATTACAATCAACAGCATTAAGCGACAATTGAATATCATAATTTGTTTGTGCTCTTATGATAAATCCTGTTAATAAAAATAGGCATATTAATACGATAGGTTTTCTAAAATTCATTTTAGGTATTTTTTGTCTCAATCCTTTATAAAAAGTATATAGGAGTGAATTTTTTTTGTAGATACTAATGTATCTACCTATTCGTGTAGTGTGAGAATCTATAGGGCTTACAAGTTGTTTATTCAATTCTAGGTGGAACCTGTTCTGCAATGAAAAAATTTGAAAAAAATTGGGTGTTTTTTGGGTGTGAAAAAATATTGAAAAATAATAAATCGTCTATCTCATTAGCGCCACCTTGATACCTTACCTCACCATCCATATTCAAATCACTAGCATAATAGCCTTGAATAATGTGATTGTAGCGATGATGGATATTTGATTTATGCGAGAACACGTCAAAAAACACATAATCTGCGTCGGGAATAGCCACCCCTCCTCCTTGAAAAACTAAGTATTCGTCATGGTCTGCATTCCCGCCCCACATTAAAGCTATTCCATTCTCAACTCTTCGAGCATGTTCTCCATAAACCCTTGTTTGAGGATTAGTAAAATCAATAAAACTGTTTGGCTTCGAGAAATCAATAGGTGTTTCAGACATAATACCTAGGTGATTTCGATGGCGAATTACTAAGTAGTAAGCGTCAGTAGGTACAGAAAATTTAACGTTACTCTTCCCATCCAAATCAACAATATCTCCATCTCTTTGTATTAATGCAGAACGGGTATCGGCTACTTTTTCTACCGATTGTTTATCTCTCAACTCTAAAAATATCCAATCAACAATTGCATCGTTTCCTTCAATTTTCAATACATCATTTAATAATTCTTCCCTTTTAGGAAAAATAGATTTAAAGGAAATACTATTCTGAAAAAAACTAGTATTATAAATTGTTTCTAAAGGAATGTAATTTAATGCCCTCAATTTATCTTTCATTAATCCAGTAACCTTATCAAAAGCTCCTTGCAAAAAGACCTTTGCCTTAACGCTAACTTCTTTACTTGAAGTTGGAAGCAACCAATCATAAAATGAATTACCTACAGTTGATGTTAATTCATTCGCCCCTGTTTTAACTGATATTTCGACAAAGGAGGTGGCATAGTTATTTGTATGTTCATTTCTTGCCCAAGTTATTTCAAAGTTGGTTAAGCTATCCGTTAAATCATTTACACTAAAACAAATTTCAGCCGTACTTAGCCAAGTATCATCCGAAGGTACTATTGTTGCAGGCGAAGTAACATCTCGTAAATCAATGGCATAATTCAAAAAACCTAAATCGGCTTCATAATTAAGTGGACCATCAACTGTAGAGGCATCAACGTTTTGTACTTCTTGAACCAAATTAAAAGGTTGATATTTATCTCCTAATAATGATTTGCCCGTCAAAAAACTTGCTTTATCAGTATCATAAAATAAGCGATAATTTTGACCTGCTAATTCCCAGCTTTCTGAAGTAGCACTTTTTAGTTGTACTTCAAAACAAGCCTTAGCATCTTCTACCTCTATAGAAGATTGAACAAGTCTAATATCATACTTCACCTGAGCATGCACACTTGATAGGCTAACTATTTTAATTAACCAAATGCTAAAAAAAAGGTGCAAATACTTCTTCCGCGGAATAAACTTTAATTGCCTCATGAAAATTTGTTTATGCTCTATGTTTATTTTGTTGTTTTAAAAAAGGGGCAATTGCGTACTCTAGCACACTTTATTTCTACCTCATCACTAAGGAATGGGAGCTAATATATTTTTTCTATCTTTTTCACTATTTGCTTAGTAGCTGTACTTAGTCTTAATTGATACATTCCAGCAGAAAAACTCCCCAAATCAATACTATATCTAGTGCTATTTGCTGGATATTCATCTTCCAAAACTAATTGCCCGATGGCACTATAAACCTGTATTGAAAAAGCCTCTTTTCCTTCGTATTCAAGGAAGACTTTATCTTTAGTAGGGTTTGGATATACAGATAATGCATTATTGTCTACTACTTCCAAAGAAGTGCTTAACTCTTGGTCAAAGTAAATACCCGCTTTGGCTGGTCTAGTTTGTTCAGGACTAATCCATTCTGCGATTTCTACATAAGCCGTAGCATAAGATTGTGTTAGTATTGGTCTGGCCCAATAAACATTAAAATCCTTAGCCATTGCCGTTTGATTTTCATTGAGCTGAAAACAAACATTAGCAGTACTTCTCCAGCTACCATCTGCAGGCAATATAACTCCTCCGATTTCTTCGTCTTTTAAATCATTCCCTATATTTAGGAAACTCAGATGACGGTCAAATTCAAGTGGTCCTGCCCCACTAGCATCTATGTTTTGAAGATTATCCTTAATCATCAAATCTGTATATTTTTCTTTCGGCAGTAAGATTTCACTAGACGCTCCGTCATAATTCAATTGATCGCCATCATAATATAATCGGTAATTTTGTCCTGCCAAATTCAAAGCTACGCCGTCGGCACTTGCTAATTGTACATCGTAGCAGACCTTACCAACAGGAGAAACCTCATTAGGCGCTAGGCGAATGTTGTAATGACTTTGTGCAAAATTGCTTATCACATTAACAAAAAGAAATACGCCTGTTAAAAAAATTGTATGTTTTTTCATTTTTTGATTAGTTTAACACATAGTTATGGTTACTTCAAAAATGCACAGAATAGAACCTCTCCGGTTTTATTCTGTGCATTAAAAGTGCTTTTGAATTATACTATTAATTTTCCCATTTGATATCTGAGAATTTACCGTTATTCTCTAGCCAAAGGTTTTTATCTTGGACATTGACATCGCCATTTAAATCAAAGTCATTTAAATAATAACTACTGTGATCTCCATTCTCTTCTAACCATAAGTCTTTATCAGAGACAATGATATTTAGAATTCTATTACCATTAATTTCACTTGCTTGGTCTCCATTTCCTGCATACATCACATAAGTGCCTAACCCAAGCGCCTTCTGTCCAAATCCCAGCAAGCCTTTATGAGATTGTTTCGTTCGGAAATCATAAGTAATCGTTCCGTTTACAACTGGCATCGCTTGATCAGACATGACAATTAGGTGATTTCGATGCTCTATTACTACATAGTAACTAGTTCCTGTATTAATATCACAACAATCACTTCCTGAGATAAACTCAAGATGACCGTCTGCATGTAATAAGGCAGCTCTGGTACAAACAGTTGTTGCTCTATCGAGTCCTGTTCTTAAAGAAACCAATACCCAATCAACTACCGTTCCACTATATCCTGCTTTAGCATTGCCAACAGTTGTATAAGTCATCATATTTCCTTCCGTACCTGCATAATTCCACGGTGTCCCATTATATGGTTGACCAGCAGTAGTTTCCGTACCAAGGAAAGTACTTGGATCTTGTTCAGGTAAATAACCTAAATCATTTAATTTTGTAGACATAGAGCCATCCGAAAATGCTCCTTCTAACCAAACATGAGCCGTAATGTTGACACAAGCTGTAGAACCGCAGCTAGAAGCCAATTGTAAAGGATCACAAATACTATTTGGATTAGACGTTGTATTAGTTGGTTGAACTGCGGGTGTCGCTAGATCATCTATTCCTGTTACTTCTTCACCGTTATTCAATCCATCTAAGTCACAATCCGCATTTCGCCAAGTAGCCGTCGCATTTGCTAAGACCTGATTTGGTCCCCATAAACAAGCATCTCCTGGTGCTGGGTCTGTGTTATCCGGATCTCCATCTCCATCCATATCGCCTGATGCAGGAACCGTGATTGTTACCGTTGCATTTGAACAAACTGCTGCTTGACATACTCGATAAACTACGGTTACCATTGTTCCTAAATTAATAATTTAGTAAAGACTTCCGGTTGCACTATATTAAACTGAAATAAGTACAATAAGTATAGTTAATACTACAAAGATTGTAATTAACATTGGCTTCAAAAGCATTTACCTATAATGATTAAAATTACTTAGTTTAGAATTAAAAAAATTTACATTTAACAATATAATATATCTATAAAACCGTCTACCTCTTAGAAGTAAACTTGGTTTTGATTTTAAAATGTTGACCTTTTGTAAGGATTCTTAACTAAAATGGGGGGAATAGAATAGAGAGAAATAAATTTACACAATGATTCCTTAAAATATATTGCAATATAAATAATTAAAACACAAATATTATATCAAATACCATACCATTGTGACTGGGCTGTACCCAATGTTTTAGACGGCTAACATTATAAATGTAATTTTTTAATTAAGTTTAAAAGCCTTTCTTTTAAGTCTCTTTTTTCTTTTCACAGGAAGGATTAATAATATAATAGAGGGGAAAATATGCAATTAAAATATATTATCTTTTACTCTAAAAACAACAATCAAATACCATACCATTGTGACAGAATAAACCGTATTTTTAACTAAAAAAAAGCACTTTTAGAAAGAGGTAGAATTGGAAATAATTTAAATTTTAAAAATTAAGTGGTTATTTTAAAAAAAACAAATTATAACTTAATATCATATTAATTATTTTAAGTTGCTGGAAATCAATTTTTTATGCATAAAATAATTTTTAAAAAAATCTTCTTTAGAAAATATTTCTTTGATTTAAAGTTGTAAACTTATTATTTTTGTAGTTGCCCATCCTACCGCTACCATCTATATTTGTACCATACTTTTAGTTTAACAAGCTATAAAATATAATGTTTTTTTATTGAAAAGATGCATAGATAATTTTTTGATTGTTTTCATTAGAAAATCACTATATGATTCAGAACCTAGTTTAAATCATTAATAAAATATGATTTAATTTGGTGTTATTAAAAACGAACTAATTTATTGATTATTAACATCTTATAGAGATTCCATCTTGCAAAAGGTATATGTTTTTCTATAGAATTTAAAGCAAAATTTTATTGCAGCTTAAATTCCACTTTTTGTAAGCTCATTGTTCTTAGTCAGAAGTATTCTTTGAACAAGAGAAAACCGTACTAATTTATGTATTTGAACAATAGACCTTTTGCAAAGAGTGAATCCCATAATTAATTGGTAATCAAATTTTTACGACTATATTAATAACGCCAATTTAATATACTATAAAAGATAGTTCATAGTTTTTAGTTAGTAAAAAGGAGTCCCTCCCTCCTTTTTAATTTTACCCTCTAGCAATTAGATAGTCCCTTCTTTAAAATTCTGCAAAGCCACTTCTTAAAACAACGATTTAAGAAACTAGCCGTGCTTTAATACGTGATATTATTGTTATAAATAACGGTAGACCTCAACTAAACATGAGAAAATTCAACTACAAACATCTAAATTAAAAACATAAATAATTATTCAATATTTTTGTTTTCTTACCTTCGAGTCAAAGCGATAGACAATGGTTCGGTTGATTGCTCCGCTTTTTTCACGGATTCCAGATATTTTTCCCAAGGGTTGACTTGATTTTCAACATCCGTACTTGCCGTGTACAAGAGCCCAAAAGTAGTTTGATCCGTCCACAACCATGTGCTTAAATGTTTTACATCGGGTGTTTGATATTTATCGGCTAACAAATTTTGTTTCATAAAACGATTGTGTCCCTCTATATCAAACCTGCGCAATCCACCCCTCAAGAGGTATGATAGTACACTCTGATGGAGGAGGTCAGTAAAAAGGTGTCTAACTTTGATACCAGTTTAAGTGCGGTATTATTGAGCGAGGCTTGCAATATTGGTATTGAACCAATACAAAGACCTAGTAATCCTGTTTTAAGTAAAGGTAGATTAGACTGGATAAAACGGAATTATATACTAGCAAAAAATCTGACTAAAGCTAATGTAAAACTGGTCGATCATCAATATCATTTACCATTAGCGACTCATTGAGGTGGTGGCGAAGTAGCCTCCGCCGATGGGCTGCGGTTTATCGTGCCTGTTAGAGCGATTAATGCAAAAGCGAATGGCAAATATTTTAAAAATACTAAAGGTGTCACCTATTATAATTACACTTCTGACCAATTTACTGGGCTGAATGATATTGTTATTCCTAGAGCCGATAGAGATTCTCTTGTTTTTACTTGTTGGTATTTTAGAACAGCCAACTGACTTAAAACCTACTTAAATTATGACCGATACCGCAGGGTATAGTGATGTTATTTTTGGACTTTTTTATATGCTCGGCTATCAGTTCAGTTCTAGAATAGCCGATACTGGCTCAACTCGTTTTTGGCGAATGGATAGAAAAACAGATTATGGACAGCTTAATAGTATTGCCAAAAATAAAATTGATATGGAGTTAATCAAAACGCATTGAGAGGAGATTTTACGACTTATTGCATCTCTAAAAACAGGCAAGGTACAAGCCCTATAAATCATGCAAATTTTACAAAGAGGTGGACATCCAAGTAGTTTGGGTAAGGCAATTCAAGAATTAGGACACATTATTAAAACCATCCATTCATTAACCTACAAATAAGAAGAAATGAGGTTTGAGCACTAAAGTTTTTGTTCTGCATTTAGCAAAATACCATCTTCTATTGGCTATTGGTTGTACTTGTTTTATTTCCTCGATAAGCTGGGGTAATTTTGAAGGTTTAGCTCTTATGATTTTGATAGAGGAAATTGGTGAAGTTTAAATAGGTCTGTTTAAACTTCTAAAAACTTCCTTTACTATAAACATAACAAAGCTGTCTATGTATTTTGACAAAACCCATTCCTCCAGACCGTTGATAAAGAGGTAAAAGACCGCTAATTATAACACTTTGAGGAATAAAGAAAGCAAATTATTCTTTAATTATAACACTTTAAGGGGTATTTAATTATAAATATTAAATCTTTCGGATAATAATTTTTCGCATTGGCATAATCAAAATTTTGTATAATTATAACATTTTGAGGGGAGTCAATCTCCTAAATCATAGGAATAATCGTCAAATCATAACACATAAACAAAAAAATATTAGTAAAATAATTAAATGACGTTTAAATATAACTATTTTAAGATGCTAGACAAGAAACTATGACACATTGAGGGAAGCAAACTATATCAAATTGAGGGGTTCTTTTTATGATTATAGCTTTTTGGGGTCATTTATATCTTATTATTAGTAACTATAACATTATGAGTAATCAAGTATAACAAATTGAAGGTGATTCGATTTTTTTCATTTTAATAAGTCTTAAAAATAAACAACAGCAAAAATTAGATACTTAAGTTTATATTTGGCTATATTTGTTTTAACTATAACACATTGAGATATTAATCTTCCCTGTTGTTTTTATCTTTTTTAATTATTTTATCTTTTTTAAGTCCTTGCAACAGTTTGATAATCAACAACTTATAAGAGTAAGTATAACAAATTGAGGGTTAAGTATAACAAATTGAGGTGTAACTATAACAAATTGAGGTGTAACTATAACATAATGAGGACTAAGTATAACAAATTGAGGTAGTTTTTTTTTTATTACTGATAGCCTATATTCTATTGTTTTATTTTATAACAGTATAG
>JBGCFJ010000473.1:0-4548 GCA_045106885.1 Saprospiraceae bacterium | reverse complement strand
CTAATCCTTATTTTACCGTGCCTTTAGGTACGGAATGTGATACATAATGTACCTAAAGGCACATTTTTGATTCGTAAAACATCATTTTCTACCGACATTTTGTCCCGCTGGGACAGCTTCACTGCAAAACGTTATAATCAGCAAAATTAAAATAAATAGACTTAAAACAATAGCTTTATTGGTTAACTTACTTTCATCCTTCAATCCTTATGTTATAGATGGCAGAAACATTTCAAGTAAGAGACTTCTTCAATCCCAAAGTAGTAACCGCTATGGGAGAACGATTTAAAAAAGTAAAGGCAACTTTTGATAAAGCGGGATTTATCGCATTTATTAATCCTAAATTAGCGGCATTAACCTACTCAGAACGACTTCAGTTAATTACGGAAGGACAAGAAAAATTTTTACCACAAAGTTTTCCTACTGCCGCAAAATTGATTGTTGATTCCTTATTGCCTCCTTATGGTTCGGATGAATTAGACGAAACAAATAACCGATTTATCGTTGCGACTAAAGCAGCCTATATAGCAAAAAACGGCTTAGACCATTTCGATATTTCAATGAATGCCCTTTATGAAATTACCAAAAGAATGAGTTCGGAATGGGGCGTTCGACCTTTTTTTATAAAATACCCCGAACAAACCTTGGCGGTATTTAAAAAATGGGCAAGCGATGAAAATCCCCATGTTCGAAGATTGGTGTCTGAAGGAAGCCGACCTTCTTTGCCTTGGGGAAAGAAATTGCCACAATTTGAAAAAGACCCCAAACCTACGTTAGCTTTATTGGAATTATTAAAAAATGACCCCTCCGAATATGTAAGACGCTCCGTTGCCAACCATTTAAATGACCATACCAAAAAGCATCCTGACTTGGTGGTAGAAACCTTAAAACGCTGGCAATCAGAGTCAATTAATAAGGATAAAATGCGGATGATTAAGCATGCCTTGCGGACTTTATTGAAAAAAGGACATGCAGGAGCATTAGATATTTTAGGTTATAAAAAAGGAGCAAAAGTTGCAGTCCAACAATTGGTAGCAGATGAAAAGGTAAAAGTAGGCGATTATTTAAATTTTAGTTTTAACCTACAATCAACTGGCAAAACGAAACAGCCATTGATGATTGATTATGTGATTTATTATCAAAAAGCCAATGGGGAGTTAGCGCCTAAAGTTTTTAAAATGACGACTAAAGAATTAGGTGCGGAGGCCAGTTTATTACTTAAAAAACGGCAATCTTTTAAGGTGATTACCACTCGGAAATTTCATCTGGGAGCGCATCAACTGGCGATTCAAGTTAATGGAGAAGAATTGGCTAAAGTTGATTTTGAGTTGGTAGAACACTAATATTAGGTAAGTACCAAGTAGGTGAGTCCAAATAATCGACCTATTTGAACGGTTCTTTAAACTCACCTATTTCCATAAATTTTTTCTTTTACGTAACGGCAAAACAATAACTCTGCCATTTGGACGGTCTCTTTTGCCCTCAGTTTCAACTAAAAATTATTTCCGTATCACAATCAATCTTGGAGGGCTATAAATCCAAACCTGCCAATTTTGAGCATTATGAAGCTTTAGCACCAACGGGTGTTCGTATGTTCAGCGAATACTTACGTGAAAAAGGCTATTACTGTACCAATAATGCCAAGCAAGATTATCAATTTCGCTGTTCGGTGACTGCTTGGGACGAAAATGGAAATAAGGGACATTGGAAAAATAAAAAAGCAGGACAACCCTTTTTTGCTATTTTTAATTATGGTGTAACGCATGAATCGCAGATATGGGCAAGAGCAAAAGATTCTTTGTGGGTCGATAAAGATTTGGAAGTGCCAGTTCCACCTTATTTGCCCGATACAGAAGTGGGGCGACAAGATATTCGACAAATGTATTCCAATATTAAACAAATGGATGCGCAAGTTGGAGAGATGTTAAAGGAGTTAGCAGCATCGGGAGAACTAGAAAAAACGATTATCGTTTGGTATACCGACCACGGCGGTCCACTACCTCGACAAAAACGGCTATTATACGATTCAGGACTACGAGTACCAATGATTATTCGGTTTCCTAATCAATTATTTGCAGGGCAACGAGATGACCGCCTGATTAGTTTTATTGATTTTGGTCCGACTGCTTTATCTATGGCAGGAATTGAGCCATCGGATAAATTAGATGGAAAACCCTTTTTAGGCCAATATCAGCGTAAAATAGAACCAAAGAATATCTATGCTGCTGCTGACCGTTTTGATGAAACTTACGATTGTAATCGGGCAGTAAGAGACAAACAATTTAAGTACATCAAATATTACGAACCAGAAAAGTCGATGTTTTTACGGGTAGCTTATCGAGAACAACAGCCCATTATGCGAGAATTATATCGCTTACGAGATGAAGGAAAACTAACGCCTGAACAAGCATTATGGTTTAGGCCAACGAAACCAACAGAAGAATTATTTGATGTAAAAAATGACCCTTATGAATTGAACAATTTAGCGGGAGAAAAAGCAAATAGACAAAAATTAAAAGAATTAAGGGCAAAATGTCAAAGATGGGTGACTTCTTTTGAAGATACGGGCTTGATACCAGAAACGGAATTAAAGGAAAAATTACGTCCAGATGGAAAGGAATTAAAAGTAGCTGAACCCAAAATTATTCAAGCTGGAAATAAGGTCACTTTAAGCTGCGCTACGGAGGGGGCAACCATTGGTTATAAATTAAATGATAATAGCCCCAATGCAGATAATTGGATGATTTATACAGGAGCTTTTGAAGTAGCAACTGGAGATAGCTTAAAAGTAGTAGCAGATAGAATTGGTTATCGGTACAGTAATTTAAATGAGGTGGTAATTGCTGAAGAGTAATAGGTTACAATTTTTTGACAATTTTCAAAAGGGAATAGTCCATCATTTTTGGCTTATATAACATCATTATTGAGGCTGTTTTAATTTTCAGCCGCTTTTATTATTTGCCAATTTGCTAAAAATTGGTGAAAATAAAACCCTTCAAGAATCAAGTTCAACCCGTGACGTTGTCCCAAACGCTTGTCAACGTTACGTTTTTGAATTTGAACTCGATATTTGCATTTGAACTTATTTAAAATTCAATGTCAACTACCTAGATGAACTTGTCCTAAAAGCGATACCCCTTTTGGGTATTAAAAGAAAATAAATTACCAAACAGCTAAGGATTTTTATTCATTTTTAAAACTAATACAAATATTATTTTGGTGTATTGGGGAAAAAAGAGTACCTTTTCACTGTTTTTGGTTATATTAATTATTTTTCCTTGTCGGGGTCGGTTTTTCGATGCCCGACATTTTATTTTTTAGGAAGAGGCTGATTATCATTAATTTATAGAAAATGATAGAAAGTGGTATGTACACGAATTAGTGAGTGGAATTAAGGAGAATGTTTTTTGAACGGATAAACAGAAATATGTTTATTGTTTGGTAGGAATAAAGGAATAGCTAAAGCTTCCAGTCTATAAGGACTGGAAGCTTTTTGTTAAAGAAAAAGATTGGGATTAATTATTTTGACTATTAATTGTTACGGGGACTTCTTGGGAAAACTCATTTAAGTAAAAATGCGGTTTTACGGCAGTCACTCGGACATTTTTGAATTTTTTACTGACGATAAGTCTATCATTTCCTGTGTTAATAAAAATAGAGGGTACTTCATCGTGAATAATCTCTTGCATTCTTAAATACCCTGCGGGTAATTTAGTTTCATCAATAGTACCTCTTATTTCCTTAATCAGAGCATCCGCTTCTTCATTAGAAAAAGAGCTATAATTTTGTGAACCTCTAGTATGAAATCTATTTGCTAAATCTTTATGCAAAGGATACCAGTCAGAAGCGGCAATTAGCGCATCGAAATCTCTTGCGTTTCGTGTTTTTACAAAAACTTGAGAATCAAGCGTTTTAGGAGTGATATTTACGCCTGCTTTGATTGCATTACTTTTAAAAATAGCAGAAATACCTGCATAGTCTTCATAGCCGTTCGCATAAAGTAAGTCGATGTTCATTTCTACTTTTTCTCCATCTATTACCTTATCAACAATACCATTTCCATCAGAATCAGTCCAACCTGCCTCTTTTAATAAAGATTTAGCTTTAGAAACATCAAAAGACCGAACAGAAAGATTTTTATTATAATAAGGTTTAGTAGGGTGAATAGGACCAATAGTTGGTGTTTTTGACCCAAAATAAACCGTTTCATATATTTCTTCTCGGCTAAACAAATAATCTAAAGCTTGCCTAACACGTTTGTCTGCTAGTTTTGGATTATTATTATTTAGGGCAATATAACGGTAAGCAATTTTTTGTGGAGTATGAAAATTAAATTTTTCACTAATTAATTTATCTTCCTTTAGCGGAACAAAGGTAGACCAGGGTATCTTTCCAATCACATCTAGTTCTCCATTTTTAGCCAATGAAATAGCCGCATTAATATCTCGAACAATTTTATAAATAATCTTATCAGGATTGGCTTTTAATAATGGATATTTATCGGCTAGTTTATCTCCCCACCAATTCTTCTTTTTAACCAATACGATT
>JBGCFJ010000472.1:0-2904 GCA_045106885.1 Saprospiraceae bacterium | reverse complement strand
GACGCAGGGTCTTCTACAGATTCCGCAAGTGATGTTTATAGAGGCACTGCTCCGTTTTCTGAACCAGAAACACAAGCAGTCAGAGATTTTTGTATACAACATCAATTTAAAATTGCCTTAAATTATCACGCCTTTTCTAATTTATTAATTATCCCTTGGGGTTTTGATAATACTTTAACGACAGACGATGCTTCTTACCGAGCATTAGGCAATAAGATGACAGAGCAGAATAATTATTTGATTGGCACAGGCTTGGAAACAGTTGGTTATTTAGTAAATGGAGATAGTGATGACTGGATGTATGGCGAACAAACCACTAAACCGAAAATATTGTCCATGACACCAGAAGTAGGCCCTGGTTCGTTTGGTTTCTGGCCGCCTGCTAACGCTATTGATGGCTTGAATAAAGAAAATTTATGGCAAAACCTCTCTGCTGCAGGTTTACTAAAAGCTTATGGCGAAGTCGTTGATTTAAATCCTGCGAGACTCGAAAATGCACAAGGAACACTCAATTTCAACTTCCAAAATATTGGCTTAGAAAGTGGCACATTTACTGTACATATTCAATCTACAAATCCAGACTTATTAATTACTAGCGAACCGATAACGGCAACGCTGAATCATTTAGATAGTACTCCTTTTTCTATTGCTTATGAAATAATAAATGCTACTACGCTATTCCAAAAATTTGATTTTGAGGTCATTATTAATAATGGCGCTATTGAAAGAAAAAGCACCCTTACGAAAGAGTATTTCTCCACTTCTTTTAACAATTTATTTTTGGATGCCATTACCGATTCTTCGGTAGTCAATTGGACGATAACAAATGGTTGGGGACTTACTGACCAGACTTTTTTCTCTGCCAATCATAGTTTTACAGATAGCCCTACTGGCAATTATCCAGATAATCATATTTCTTTTATTGAACTCAATGAATCCGTCGATTTACAAAATGCGGCGGCGGCTATGCTTAGGTTTCAAGGCAAATGGGCATTAGAAACCAATTATGATTATGTGCAATTGTTTATCAGTACAAACCAGACGGATTATACCCCGCTTTGTGGGAATTTCACCGTCACAAATGGTGCAGGAGAACCTGCCTATAACGGTATTCAAGAAAATTGGGTCTTAGAAGAAATTGACCTTTCCGATTACATTGGGCAAGAAGTTACTTTCCGTTTTGAATTAAGAAGTGATGAATTTGTGAATGCAGATGGTTTTTATTTTGATGAATTTGGCGTAGATATTATTGCTAATGATGCAGGTACTACTTCTATTCCTGAACCAGCCCCTTTCGTAGAAAATAGAATGCAAATTACCCCGAATCCTTTTTCAGACAATTTCACCATTTCTTTTGATTTAGTCAAAAAAACAACTGATTTAACCCTTCGATTATTAAATACCTTAGGACAGGAAGTAGCGATACAACCTTTAGGAGATTTAAATAAAGGAAACCATACTATTACTTGGAAAAATATTGAATTAAAGAATGGGTTTTATTTCTTGCAATTACAGGATGGACAGCAACAGTCTGTTAGTCAGAAGGTTTTGAAATTGGAGTAAGAATTAAGCCCCATAATCCCTTGTCTCTTGTAATCAATTGTATTTTTACAACGGATTACAAGAGACAACGGATTTAGATAAGCTTAGCTCATCAACTCATCCACCACTTTCCGAACTCCTGTAGTCGCCTTCTCTGCCATCACCTTCAAGTTATTACTTCGCGCTAATTCATAATTAATCGTTGGGTTAGGGTCAATGTAATATACTGGAATGCCATCTGGTGCATAATCCACTAACCCTGCTGCAGGATATACTTGCATGGAAGAACCAATAACCATCACTATATCCGCCGTCATCACTTCCGCTGCTGCTTTTTCTAACATCGGTACCATTTCTCCGAACCAGACAATATGTGGTCTTAATTGGTAGCCATCTTTGGCTTTATCGCCCACTTTTATATCTTCCGTAC
The DNA here is from genome assembly GCA_045106885.1 of Saprospiraceae bacterium. Taxonomy (GTDB): domain Bacteria; phylum Bacteroidota; class Bacteroidia; order Chitinophagales; family Saprospiraceae; genus JAFMDF01. Next base: position 932 of record JBGCFJ010000472.1, on the reverse strand, counting down.
AATCGTAAATGACGGTATCATCCAAAACCGACCGCATTTTGGTCAGTTCGCCATGCAAATGAATAATATGGCTACTACCGCCTCTTTCGTGCAAATCATCCACGTTTTGGGTAATCACCACCACCTTATATTTACTTTCTAGCTCTGCTAATGCTTTATGTGCCGCATTTGGATGTACGTCTTTCAAATGATTTCTTCGGTCATTGTAAAATCGTAAGACTAAAGCTCGGTTTTTTTCCCAGCCTTGTGGAGAAGCTACTTCCATCACATCATGATTTTCCCAAAGTCCATCTGCGTCTCGGAAGGTTTTGATGCCGCTTTCTGCGGAGATGCCTGCGCCTGTTAGTATGACTATTTTTTTCATCGTTTCAATTTTTAGTTTTTGTGTTCAAAAGTAACGATTTTTTTCTGTAATTAGTTCCAGACAATATTAGACTTGTTACCCTTTAATAAATACCTCTCTGAAAACATCTTTTTCCGCTATTTTCCCTCAAAAAATGAACCCATAGCAGGGCTATGCACTAATTTTTTGAAGAAAACTATCGAAAAAACCTGAATTTCATAGAGGCACTTCTCAAAGAGTAACAAGTCTATTTTACAAATTCAATCAATAACTAGTAAACTATCTGTGTGATGATTAATCAGTGTTCTTTTATTTTTTAACACAGACTAATTGCTAACATGGATAATGAACGATTTTAAGTGGTGTATCAACCATTTTAATACACTACCCGATATTAATGTTAAAAATAAGATTAATCGCATAATTACAGTATTCTCCAGTTAGAGTATTATTTAATCACACTCGATAATCGCACTCATTTTTAACCTAGCTTATGCTCATTCAAAATTTATGATTGGTATCAGTTATGATTATAATGTCTCTGATTTACAACAAGCCTCTAATGGAAATGGCGCTTATGGAATAACTT
>JBGCFJ010000471.1:0-4876 GCA_045106885.1 Saprospiraceae bacterium | reverse complement strand
TCAGAAGTCAGATTTAACCTAGATAAAATTCTGATATTCAAGTCATTCCCTCTATCTAATCTGACTTCTGACAGTTTTATGTAATAAAACGGTCTGACTTCTGACATCTGCTTTTATCAATCTTTTAGCTGATTATCTATTGATTGTTAAATTGTTGTATGACAAAATGTTACAAGAACAATTCAACAATAATATCAATCAATCAATCTTCACTAATTTATTTAGTTACGAATTAAATTTTATTACAATATGATACTTTTTACACAAGCCCTTACTAAACGCAAATATTTTGAAATTTTGTAGCAAATGCGGTCATGAAGTCACCTTAAAACCTGTACCAGATGATCATCGCCCCCGATATGTTTGTGATACTTGTGAAACTATTCACTACCAAAATCCAAATATTGTAACAGGAGCACTGCCGATATGGGAAGATAAAGTCATGTTGTGCAAACGAGGCATCGAGCCTAGGAAAGGTTATTGGAATGTCCCTGGTGGCTATATGGAAAATGGAGAAACAGTTGAAGAAGGAGCGATTAGAGAAGTGTATGAAGAAACGCTTTCTAAAATAGTCATCACTAGCCTACACATGGTGTATAGCATCCCCAGAATTAATCAAGTTTACATGCATTTCTTGGCAGATTTGCAGGCTTTAGATTATCAACTCACGCCAGAAAGTACCGAAATAAAATTATTTACAGAAGCAGAAATTCCTTGGGATGATATTGCCTTTCCTTCTACTAAATTTACCTTGAAACGGTATTTTTCGGATAGGAAAAAAGGGATTCGGCAGGTGCATTTGGGGAAGTTTGAGTGGTAAGGGTGTAGGCGGAAAGGCAGAGAGGCTGACAGGCGGAAGGGCTGCGACAGTAAATAGGGTTGTGGTTTAGTTTGATGGACAGTAGACAGTCAGCAGTGGCAGTAGGCAGTAAAGCCTTGATTTTCAATGCTAAAACCTTGCCTAAACACAGTTATTTGAACAGTCTCGTTTATGCACTTTTAAAGTAACGAAGCTACACTCCGCCTTTCTGCCCCTCCGCCTTTCTGCCTCTCCGCCTTCTATTCCTCTATCGCCCCATAAATAATCGCATAAAATTTATCCCAAAAATCAGGACGGATAAAAGGAATAATTTGAGTCATGCCAACGAAGGTTAATTCTTCAGCAGGGTCAATAAAAAACTTGGTATTAAACGCCCCACCCCATTCGTAAGTACCTGGAGATTTAGGGTTGATTGCTTGACCTGCTGCTGTTTTTAGAGAAAATCCTAAGCCATAAGTTAAGCCTGGTTTCGGACTAAATCCTTTACCATTTTCATTTTGTCGAATTAACTGGTCAGAAGTCATGACATCAATGGTTTTTCTACCCAATATTCTGATACCGTTATAAGTTCCGCCATTACATAATGCTTGGATAAACTTCGCATAATCCATAGTTGTTCCAGATAACCCACCGCCACCAGCATAATGATTATTATCGGCAAACATAGGATAGTCAGGGTCAATACCAGAAGATTTATCTGCCATAACCATTTGCTTTTCTTTATTATAGGTATAAATAGGAACGATACGGTCATGTTTGTCTTTAGCCAAATAAAAACGCGTATCATTCATCCCAAGTGGGTCAAAGATATTCTTTTTGAAATACTGATTTAATGGCATTCCTGAAACTACTTCTACTATTCTACCCAAAATTTCCATATTCAAACCATACATATATTGTGTTCCAGGCTGATAAATAAGTGGTGCTTTGGCAATCTGTTCCGCCATTTGAGCAGTACTCATAGTTGGATGAGACAAGCCAAATTGATTGGCATTATTTTTCGCATAAATTGCCTGAATTTTTCCAGGATTAAAAGCACCATAGGAAATACCAGAAGAATGCGTCAATAAATGTCTAATCGTCAATGGGTTTTCTACTGGTACGGTTGTATAACTAGAATCTGCTGGATTGAAAGTGTCTAATACCTGTGTCTTCGCAAAACCTGGAACATAATAAAAAATAGGGTCATCTAACCCTAGTTTACCCTGCTCAAACAATTGCATGATAGAAACCGTCGTTACCGCTTTTGTCATCGATGCTAAACGGAAAATATCATCTTTCTGGTAAGTTGCCGTTTTATCTAAAGACGTATGTCCCATATTTTTATAATACACTACTTTGCCTTTTCGGGCAACTAAAAATACACCGCCAGGCATTGTCCCTTCGCCAATATATTTTTGGATATGGGCATCTAATAAGGCTAATCGTTTGGCAGACATCCCAACTTCTGCGGGTGCAGCTTGCGCTAAACCACCTTTAGCCGATTGCGCAAAGGCTAAAACAGAAATAGTTAGAAAGAATAATAAGGAGTATAATTGTCGCTTCATCACATAAGGTATTTTATGTATTTGTAAAATTAGTACGAAAATACTAAAAATATTGAACTTAAGCGAGAATGTCTTTTATCACACTCCCATGCACATCCGTTAACCGATAGCGTCTTCCCTGAAATTTAAAAGTCATTTGCTCATGGTTGAAAATTGAAAATTAAATTTTACTTAGTCCCTTTACAGGAAGTGTATAAATGGGTGCGTCAATATGAATTATTCTGGTTGGATAAGTTAGATGATTTGGATGCTCATTTGAAGGAACAGGACTAATTTGAGATTTATTTCCTTACTTTGCGGGCAAGTTGGAAGTTGCTATCATCCAGTAACAGGAAGTTACTGGATAATAAAGCTCCTGGTAGCGCTTCCATTTTCACTAAAATAAAGTCAATATGAAAAGTATAGCCGTTTTTTGTGGTTCTAGTTCTGGTTTAAATCCTGTTTACACAGAAGCCACTAAAGTTCTGGGAGAAATAATGGGTACACAAGACATTACGCTGGTCTATGGTGCGGGTAATGTTGGTTTAATGGGGGTTGTGGCAGATGCCGTATTATCTAAAAATGGAAAAGTAATTGGGACGATTCCTCAGTTTTTAGTAGATAAGGAAGTCGCTCATTATGGAATTAGCGAATTAATTATCACGGAAACCATGCACGAAAGAAAACAAAAAATGGTAGACGTGGCGGAAGGTATTATTGTTTTGCCTGGTGGGATTGGCACTTTGGATGAATTCTTTGAAATGTTTACTTGGCAACAATTGGGCTTACATGATAAACCTATTGGTATCTTAAATGTCAATGGCTATTACGATCACCTTCTAGCACATATTCAACACATGGTTAAAGAAGGTTTTTTAAAGGATTTTCACGGTGACCGAATAATGGTAGCTGCTGACCCTGCTCAATTAATTGCGAAAATGAAGGGACAGAAAATTGAATATGTAGATAAATGGTGGGTGAAGTAAGGGCAAAGATTAAAGCATCTCAGACGATCAACCATTTACATCAGTAAGTTCTAAATGAGTAGAATGTGAAAATGACTAAATGAATAAATGTCGAGCGACAAAATCCTAAAGTAATCAAAATCGTTCAAAATTAGCAACCATATTTACTCATTTTTTCATCTACTCATTTACTCATTGAGTATTTACTTACATCAAAATTAAATTTTAAATTAGTTCAAGTACATAATTGGTATTCCTATTAGAATCGGTTATTTTTGCCGCTCCTTTTAAAATTTGAGTGATGCATATTCATCGTTCATCATTTATCATTCATTGTTAATTAAGAATTATGTTAGATAAACTTGTCGCTAACGGTAAAAAATCAACCAGAGATGGTTTCGGTGCAGGATTAGCAGAAGTTGGTAGAAAGAATGATCAAGTAGTTGCACTTTGTGCAGACTTAATTGGTTCTTTAAAAATGCAAAAATTTATTGATGAAAATCCAGAGCGATTTTATCAAGTAGGTATTGCTGAAGCCAATATGATGGGAGTAGCTGCAGGTTTAGCTATTGGTGGAAAAATTCCATATACGGGTACTTTTGCCAATTTCTCTACAGGTAGAGTTTATGACCAAATTCGTCAGTCTATTGCTTATTCGCATAAAAATGTAAAAATTTGTGCTTCGCATGCTGGTTTGACTTTAGGAGAAGATGGCGCTACGCATCAAATTTTAGAAGATATTGGTTTAATGAAAATGTTGCCAGGCATGACGGTTATCAATCCTTGTGATTATAACCAAACTAAAGCTGCAACCATTGCTATAGCAGACCATGACGGTCCTGTTTATTTACGTTTTGGTCGTCCAGGTTGGCCTGTTTTTACGCCAGATAATCAAAAATTTGAAATTGGTAAAGCTTTAATGTTAAGTGAAGGAACAGATGTTAGTATCTTTTCTACTGGACATTTAACTTGGCATACGATTGAAGCAGCTAAAGCATTGGCAAAGGAAGGTATTTCTTGTGAATTGATTAATATTCATACGATTAAGCCTTTGGATGAAGAAGCTATTTTAAAATCCGTTAGAAAAACAGGTTGTGTGGTAACCGCCGAAGAACATCAACGACATGGTGGTTTAGGAGATAGCGTTGCTCAGGTATTGGCACAACATTTACCATCCCCACAAGAATATATTGCTGTCAATGATTCTTTTGGAGAAAGTGGAAAACCTGACCAATTATTAGATAAATACGGACTTGGCATACAAAATGTCATTAATGCAGTAAAGAAAGTTATTAAACGAAAAGGATAAAAGGGATAAGGGTACACAGGCTTAGAGGTGTAGAGGTATAAGGGTACACAGGCTTAAAGGTGCAGAGGTATAAGGATACACAGGTTTAGAGGGATAAAGGGATACAGGCGCAGAGGTATAAGAGGAGACTGTTTAAATAACTGTGTTTAGGCAAAATTTCAGTATTGACAATCAAGGCTTTACTGTCTACTGCCACTGCTGACTGTCTACTCTCTTTGTTTAGGCAAAATTTCAGTATTGACAATCAAGGCTTTAC
>JBGCFJ010000470.1:0-7040 GCA_045106885.1 Saprospiraceae bacterium | reverse complement strand
GGGTTGTATTTGGATGAATTTTGAAGTTGTACTAGGCAAAAAACGCAGACATAGCCTTTGCTATGGCGAGTATTTTTAACGCCGTACAGCTTTAAAAGTCGCCAAATTACCCGACAATATTAACTGGACTGACTACTTAGTAACCGCCAATATTCTTTTGTAAAGAGATGAGTCTATTCTATAACTTTTCAAAACTATACAGTTTTGAGAAAAGAGAGTAGAGAAAATAGACTTGATTAGTGGCTAACACTAATTTTTTTTTTTTAAAGCCTAATATTTGGTTAATTTGCCGATTTGTTGTCTCTACGCTCTATTCTAATTTGTGTATGGTTTTAAAATATAACTTAAAAAGGAGTACCCAAATATTATGGATACTCCTTTTTTAATACAAATTTGATTTTCTAACAGTGCTCGATTATTCTGCTAAGCCGTGAATGACGTTATTAATTTTTTCAATTTTTTCATAATTCAGCGTATAAAAAAATTGTTTGCCTTCCAAGTTAAAATTCACAATCTCTGCTTTTCGTAAAACATCTAAGTGGTCAGAAATTAAACTAGATCTTATATCTAAGACGCCAGATAAGGCTTCTGTATTTAATGAACCATAGTCTTCAATCGTGGCTAGTATGCGCTTACGAAGTGGATGATTCATCGCTTCTAAGATTTTTGCAGAAATGCGTACGTTTTTAAGGAAGTTGCTGGAGAGTAAAGTTGAAGTCATGTCAAGTGTAAATTTAGTGTTTCTTTAATGTGATAACTTGACAAATATATGACGGAAATTTAATATGTGTGTGTGTAAATTAGAATGCGGTATACTTTACTATAAATATGTGTTTTTTGATATAGTAATCGCTTAATTGAAAAAGAAATAGGGGATAATTAAATTCGGATTGTCTAGTAACATTAGCGTGCGCCCGTTTTCTTAATAAACTTCAAAATCTAAACTGTTAGGTCTACTTATCAGTGCTTTTAAGGTGTCGCTTTACTAGGTATACTATGCCTCTAGTGTAATTTTATTCATTTAGGTATCATTTATTGGCTTTCTTTCATTGAAAAAGCTTGAAATTTCCTAGATAAAGGGTATAGTTTAGTATGTTTGCAAACATTTTTGACTAATAAAGAATGAAAGAAGTCATTTCTCTTTATTAGCTGAATAAAACTTTCACAGAAAATTAATAAAGCATGCCTAAAGCATCTAACTCAACAACGGCAGAAATAGTTACAGATAGTGCTGAAAATTCTGCTAATCATAAGCATTCATCAACTCAACCATTAAAGGTAGAACATGCAGTAATCTTAGCAGCTGGCAATGGCCAACGCTTTCAAGAGAAGGGGGTGAAATTGCCAAAAGTGTTATTAAAAGTTGGTGGTTTAAGATTACTAGAACGAGCCGTTTTAGCATTAAACCAAGTTGGTGTGAAACACTTTTACATTGTTGTTGGGCAGTACAAAGAACAGATTATTGAGATAATGAGTAAAATTGACCGCATCAAGACATTAGATGTCAATTTTGTTTATGCAGAAAATCATAATGAAGGAAATGGCGTTTCTTTTGGCGCAGGTGCAGGGCAAACCAATGCACCTTTTTTCTTGACCATGTCCGACCATATTTTCTCTATTCCCACTTTGCAGAATTTTGTTAAAGATGTAGCGCAAAATCCAAGTATTCCTTCTTTGGCTTGTGATGCGAATTTAGCCGAAGTGTTTGATATGGATGATGCAACGAAAGTGGTGTCTAAAAATGAAAAAATTTACGATATAGGAAAAGAGATTCCTAATTATGATTTAGTGGATATGGGTTTATTTTACTTCCCAGCAGGTTATGGAGAGAAAGTAACTCGAAAAGTAGCAAACGGAGCTAAATCAGTTAGTGATATCATCAATCAATTTATTGCAGAAACAGGGGTTAGAACTGCTGTTGTGCCAGAAGCTCTTTGGCAAGATGTAGATAACCCAAGTATGAGAAAAGAGGCAGAGAAGAGATTGGTTAAAACCTTAGTGAAAAAAACGGATGGTTGGGTGAGTAAAAATATCAATCGAGTATTTTCTACTCGAACAAGTATGTTTTTATCTAAATTTAATACCTCTCCAAATACGGTTACCACTTTTGTCTTTTTCTTCACTTTATACGGAGCCTATTTAGTGGCTTCTGGGGAGTATATGAAAATTGCGATTGGTGCTTTAATTTTTCAAATTGCTTCTATTTTAGATGGTTGTGATGGGGAATTGGCTCGATTGATGTACAAAGGGTCAAAATTTGGCGCTTGGTATGATACGATTACCGATAATATTCGATACATCGCTTTTTTTGCCGCTTTAGGTATCGCTGGTTATGTTAATACTGGGTCAGATATTTACTATTACGCAACAATCATCGTTACCGTAATGGGGCTTTATACTTCGGCTACTATGGCTCGATTTGTTTGGAATCAAGGCGGCCCGTTGACAAATTTAGAAGTAACTAAAAAAGTGGATGAAGCGAATAGTCAATCTAACAGTTTTTTTAGTAAGTTTGTTAATAAATTTAGAGGCATTGAGAAGCAAGATGTTTCTGCTTTTATGTTATTCATTTTGTGTTTGATTGGTTTATATCAGGTAATGTTTTGGATTGCCTTTATTGGCGTGATTGTAGCGGCAATTACGGTCACAAAATCTATTAATAAAGCGTGAAAGAATTAGTAAATTTTATTAAAAGAAAGAGTAGTCTTTTCTTTTTATTTCTTGGTTTAGCTATTTTAGTTGCTCTATTGTGTTATATGGATTTCAGCGTAATAGCTGAATCATTTAGTATGGTTGGTAATAAAATATTTTTAGTTTTTGCAGTTGCAGCCCTTTGGATTGTTTGCAACACCCTATGCGTATCTACCCTTGTCAATCATAAAGTTCCCTTTTATCATTTATTATACAATCAAGTAACAGGTGATGGCTATAATGTCATTACTCCTTTTGCTGGTTTAGGTGGTGAACCTTATAAAATTAAGCATTTAACCAATTGGTTATCTCTAGACGAAGCGAGTGAGACGATTATGCGAGACCGCTTGATTCATTCCTTGTCTGGGATTATATATACTTGTTTGACCCTTTGGGTAGTTATTTTTTTCGTACCCGTTGAAAAAGCCTTATTTATAGGGTTCATTGTTTTTGGAATTGTTTTAACTATTTTTTCTGTTCTTCTAAGCCTTATCATTTTATCAGATAAGCCTAATAAATATTTAGGTAAAATCATGAAGAAAATGAAATTGCTAAAGGAGTTTAAAAGCAATCCCTTAAAGCGGTCTATTTTCTTGAAAGCTTTGTTTTATAAATTATTAGGACGTGTGTTAAATATGCTAGAATTTGTAGTGATTTTTATGCTTTTAGGTATTCAACCTGAATTATTAGAAATTGTCACTATTGCAGCCATGTTAGCATTAAGTGGTACTTTTTTATTTATTATTCCACAAGGAATTGGCGTGAATGAAGCAGGGATTAGTGGTGCTTTTCAATTAATCGGAAAACCAGTAGAGTTGGGTTTAGGTGTAGGATTAATTCGTCGAGCAAGAGTATTATTCTGGGCGCTTTTTGGTATCGCTATACATTTATCGGTTTTGTTTTATCGGAATATTTTATTGAAAAAACAGCGTGAGAAGAACTAGTTGCTGGTAGAAAAGCCTTCAGGCTTTCCTGTCAAAGGCCTTTAGGCCTGTTTTTCTATGAAGGATTTATCATATACACCTCCGACCTGAAGATCGGGCACGGGAAAACCTGAAGGTTTTTCTACCAGTTTTTGTTAAAAAGATACGTCATAATCATTCCACCCACCTCTTCTGAACGAGCAAATTCTAATTGCTTTGATGCCTGATTTGGCATATACAAAATATAAGGCACTTTCAATAAATCTTTGTGCAATCCGCCATGCCCACCTTATAATTACCTACAAATAATTCATAGTCAGCCGCTAAATCATAGCCTTTTTTACTACAAATTAATAGATCTCCTACCTCAGGTTTCGACATTAATTCATAGAGCCTATAAATAGCATCAGGGTAATCCGTTTCGATGGTATGTGCCGGCCAAGTACTAGCCGTGTGAAATTTATCATTTAATAATTTTATAGCTAAAGTATCTTGGGTATACCCCAAGGGGTCTCCATTGAGAGGGATATAACTATAGGCATTTTGATGCTTAGTAATTACGCCTATTTGTTCGGCTAATTGTACCCAAATCGTTGAATCATTTTGTTGGGCTGTTAATAATCCTATGCCTTCCTGTTGGGCTAAAAAATCAAGTATATTTTTGCCTCCTTTAGGTGTTGAATAGGCTTGTAATTGAGGCAGTAATAATTTTTTTCGCCAACTTAATTTTGTCTCCTTTTCTAAAGGGTTTCGCAGATAGAGGTAAGCACTTAAATTCCCATTGATAACAAAATAACCATCCTTATTTTCAAATTCCGATAGAGGTATTGTTAGTGCATCTGTTAACAAATGAACAGATTTTCCTCGTTCTAAGTCTAGATTTAATTTGCGCTTAAAACTCTTTCTTAAATCAATATTTTGATGGACATCAGAAATACCGTGGTCAGTGATAATGGCTAAGGCACGAGTCTCACTTTGTCCTAAATTATCAATTGATTGAATAAAGTCTCCAATTAAACTGTCTACGTGAATTAATAAAGTGGAATAATCGGTTGTCGTGCCATGAATATGATTCATGGCATCTAAAGAGGGTAGAGTCACCCACTGTATCTTAGGATTATGTGCCAATTGTTTTTTAGCCAAATTCATGGCATAAGTTTCATGCTCAAAAAAATCGGCAGTAATACGGTTACCAAAGTAGGGGAGGGCGGCTAAAAAGCGAAATAAGGGCGTGTGTTCAAATTTAGAAGTCGTATGTCGCCAGCCTGTTAATGCTGACTCTTTTACGCCCTTATTCATATAGGAATTAATCGAACAAGTATATTGGTCGCCACTTAATTCAAAGATGTTTTTTTGTTGAGGGTTTATATCTCGATTCATGTGAATATTAGTCCGTCCCACATAATTTCGGAGATTTCCTTCTTCCAAATTTCGGTCGAACCAACGCAGCCCATAAATCCCGCTTGTCGACGCATCTTTGCCTGTAATAAAAGGATAAAAAGCATAACCAGTCATACTTGGAAAAGCGCCAATTCCATTCTTGATATAAGTACCCGTTTGGATGAGTTTTTTAAGATTTGGCAATTTATTTGCCGCTAGATTCTCTTCAAAAATAGTTTGGGATAAACCGTCTAATAATAAAATGGAAATGGTATTACCTGTGGTCTTTGGATGACTTCCAGAGTAATTATAGGGTTTGTTAACAAAGTAATTAACAATTGTTAATAACCCGATAATTAAACAACAACTGATGAGTAGTAGTAGGCTTATTTTTTTTAGCAAAGTTTGGTGTTTCTTATTACTTGGGTTTCGGTAGAAATTAAAGAGGTAAATAAAATTAAAACAATATTATATTCTTTAATTAGTATTAATTTAGGCTAAATACAGAATAATGTGTCGTTTTACGTTAACTGAATTTAATATTTTTTATTTTATTAAAATTAATTTTATACTTTTTGTTTTTATAAAATACGAAAAAGCAATTAAAACTAGTCTAAATCTTTTTTTTACAAAAAATATTACCGAAACCCAAGTTATTAATTTGTAGATTTAAAAAAGTCAAAGTTAGCTAAACTAAATAACGATTTGGAAAAGCGGAGCGATAAATTAAATGTTCTCTTATTTGAATGTATTGATATAGTTAATAGTTTAGGGGCTAATTCCTAATCTAAAATAAAATGCTTATTTTACTGACTTAATTTTCTTATTTTTAGTTTTATTATGAGGAAACTTCAACTAGATTTTTAGGTCAATTAGTAGTTGTTCATGCTAAGAAAGAAAATAAAGAAAATATTATTCAAGAGATAAAATTAGCTGCTTAGAATTTCTATTACTTCAACCATTTGTCCAACTTCGTTTGTGCGGACTTTCCTCTTTTTTCCATCATAGAAATAGCCAACCGTGGGTCTTGTCCAGCCACAAAATTGCCTGTTTCCTCTAATCCATTTTGTAAATATTTTAATTTATAAGTCTGCCCAATCACTAGTTGATTCAGTAAATCATTTTCCTTAGTAGGCATTTTTCCATTGATGCTAATAATTTTATTGCCTTGATTAATGCCTGCGCTATAAAAAGGATTATTTTGGGAAACCGCAGATTTTACCGTTGCGCCATCCTCTTCGTAACCTACCCGAATAGTAGCGGCTTTTCCAATATTCTCGAACTGTAAATCGACCCCAAATTGCTTTAATAATATGAATCGACTTTATGCTAAGGAAGAGCAATTGGCAAAAGTTGTTTTTCTCTTTGCTGGCCTAACTATTTTTATTGCTTGTTTGGGTTTATTTGCATTAGCCGCTTATGCAACGGAAAGACGAACCAAAGAAATAGGCATTCGGAAAGTGTTGGGTGCGTCTGTTGGAAATATCGTGGGTTTACTATCCAAAGAGTTCTTGCAGTTAGTGGGTATTTCTTTTTTGATTGCCATTCCAATTGCTTGGATAGCAATGCAACGCTGGCTACAAGATTTTGCGTATCGAGTCGAGATGGAATGGTGGGTGTTTGCAATTGCGGGTATACTGGCTATTTTTATTGCTTTTATAACGGTGAGTTTTCAAAGTTTGAAAGCGGCTTTGTCCAATCCTGTCGAAGCGATTAAATTGGATTGATACAGCCACCTTGTAAAAAAACAATTACTTTTTCCACCGTTAAATCTTCTTTTCCATCATTTGTTGGTAAATTCGCCATCTTATTAAAACTTTTTCCGTACTGGCGAATTTTACCTTTAATGAATTATTACAAAATACTTTTTTTAATCATTTGGGCTGTGGTTGCTAGCATGACTTTGCAGGGGCAAGAAGTGATGTTTCCAGAACCATTATCTGCCCGTCCTGCAAATTATGATATTAGTGTAAAGCTAGATTCGGAAAAGAAAACGATTACAGCAAAAGAATCCATTCATTGGAAAAACATTTCTCCCGATACCAT
>JBGCFJ010000047.1:0-12870 GCA_045106885.1 Saprospiraceae bacterium | reverse complement strand
TCCATCACCCCAGCCAATTGTTCAGAACCCATGACGCCTAACTTCGCATTCGGGTAAGAAAATAAGAATCTTGGGTCGTAAGACCGTCCATTCATGCCATAATTTCCAGCACCATAAGAACTTCCAATCATCAAGGTAATCGAAGGCACTTCACTATTGGAAACCGCATTAATTAATTTTGCCCCATTTTTGATAATTCCACCTTCTTCATAAGCCTTTCCGACTATGTAGCCAGTGGTATTTTGTAAGAATAATAAAGGGATATTATTTTTATTGGACAATTGAATAAACTGAGCTGCTTTATTGGCAGATTCTGAAAAAATCACCCCATTATTGCCAATAATACCAACTGGGTAACCATGGATTTTTGCCCAACCAGTAATCATCGTAGTGCCGTATTCTGGTTTAAATTCCGAAAATTTAGAACCATCGACCACTCTAGTTATCAATTCTCTACAATCAAAAGGAATCTTTGGGTCTGGAGGAACAACACCTAAAATTTCCTCCGCATCATATTTAGGTGCTTCAATCGGACCTTCTGGAACGAAATGAGGTTTAGATACCTCTATAATTTCCATTAATTCTCTTGCTATTCGGATACCGTCTAATTCATCTTCTGCTAAATAATCAGTTACGCCCGACACTCGACTATGCATTTCTGCGCCACCTAATTCTTCATCTGTTGCCACCTCATTGGTTGCCATTTTGACCAAAGGAGGTCCAGCTAAAAAGACCTTGGCTTTCTTTTTTTGAAAGATGGCAAAATCTGACATACCTGGCACATAAGCACCACCTGCCGTCGCATTGCCAAAGACCACCGAAATAGAAGGTAAAGCCATTTTAGAACGGCGAGATATTTCTCTAAAAGATTCGCCACCGTAATTAAATATCTTTGCTTGGTCGGGTAAATTAGCCCCACCACTTTCTACTAAATTAATCGAAGGCAATCTGTTTTCTCTTGTAATTTGTCCAAGTCGCAAACTTTTGAAAGTGGTATGATAATCTACCGAACCACCTTTTCTAGTCCCTACATTAGAAGAAACTACGCATAATTTCCCCGAAACAATCCCAATACCACAAACATTTGTTCCTCCTGCACCGAATCCACCTTTTCTCGCCATTCCTGCCAAAGGCAATAATTCTAAAAAAGGACTGTCTTTGTCTAAGAGCAATTCCAAACGTTCTCTAGCCAATAACTTACCTCTTTTTCTAGCACGAGCAATCGACTTCTCTTTGCCTTGAAAGCGGCTTTCTTCCATTGCTAGGTTATACTTTTCTAATATTTTTTTCATGCCTGCAATATTGGCTTGATACTGTTGGCTATTGGTATTTACTTTTGAATGAAAGACTTGCATAGGCTAAACTTCACGATTTAAGAACAGGTGTTTTTATTTTTGACAAAAGCGTACCGAAATACCCTTTGCATTTCCCGATTGGAATGTCAAAGATAAGGAATAGATTTTGTTTTTAAAGACAAAAATCACTTCCATTTTTTACCCAAAGGGAAAATCTTTCTAAAAAATTGGTATTTTCTCAGACAGGAATACTTAGCCTACCTTTTTACATCGTGGTAATCATCTCTTCAGGCAAATGCTGCAAGTCATTAAAAGTCATTAAACTCAACCGATTCCCAGAAAATAAAACTTCCGAAATAGCGGTATTCCGCATGACTAGATTAAAGCCCATCGTTTTGCCATGATTTTGAATATCCATTACTTTTCCTAACATGGCTGCAATACAACCACCTGAAGAAAAAGCAGCTATTGTTTTTCCTTTTTCATTTCCTTGCATCACTTTCGCCAAACCTTTTTCTGCCGTTGCTCGAAATCCAGCAAAAGTTTGAGCCCCTTTGGGTAAGTCAAATCCGAGGGTATCGGTCGCCCATAAATTTAGGTAAGTGACAACCATTTTCATTTTGGTTTTATGATTTGGATGCTTATCCATTTCTTCAAACCATGTCTTAAATTGAGGTTGGTGAATTTCTAATTGTTTCCGCACGTCTCCCATGACATCCATTCCTTCGTACTCCCTTAATTCTTCCAACTCAATGGCGGTCGGAAAGGGTAAATTTGCCGTTTCGTAGGCTTCTTTTACCCGTTGGTAGGTTTGTCGATGTCGTTTTAATGGACCAACATAAATTTTGTCAAACAACAAACCTTTTTTAGCATAATATTCACCTAAAGCAGTGGATTGTCGATGACCATGGTCAGAAAGATTATCATAATCCGCAGAAAGGAAAGAAGCTTGGGCGTGTCGAATCAGGTATAATTTACTCAAAATTAGTAGAAATTTTAGTTGGTCGTAAAAAAGGATAATGCAGTATTTTTAAGACGCTCCACCGTCTTGGAGACACATAGAGGTCTAACACTTGCGGCAAAAGTAAATTTTTTCCAGTTGCTTTTATGTAATTTCTACTATTGAAGCATCCTTTATATGTCAAATCACTTTTAAAACCCAAATCTTAAAATATGACTAGCAAATCTTTATTCAAAATAAGCCTATTTTTTATAGGATTTTTATTAATCAGTAATGTCCTCCTTGCTCAATTTACTATAAAAGGAACGGTCTATGATGACCTTAATACCCGACTAATTGGTACAAACATACTTATCAAAGGCACGACGCTTGGAACGATTACTGACCTTGATGGAAATTTTGCTTTAGAAAGTCCAGATAGTCTGCCTGTTTTGCTAATTAGTTATACGGGGTACAGTAATAAGGAAGTGAAAGTTGAAAAAAATAAAGCTTTAACCATTCAATTAACAGGAGTAACACTATTGGATGAGGTCGTTATGACAAAAAGTAGCCCAAGTGTCCCTAGAACAACATCCAGAACTAGTAGAAAAGCTTCGAGCAAAAGTAGTGTATTTAAGTCATCCAGAGATTTTGCTTATGCCGCTTCCTCGGTTGTACCTAGAAGCATGGGAGCTGAAATGAGTACTAGTAGTGCGCCCAAAAACGTACCACTTGGGTATGCTGATAAATTGGTCAAATCGGGTACTTTAACCGCAGGAGAAATCAATGATTTTACTAAATGGGATTTATGGGAAGATATTGCCAAAGAAGATTTGGAGGAATGGCAACAACATTGGCAATTCAAACCATTAGAAAGATATGCCCTGCAATTAACCAATGAGAATGGATTTCCAGTTGTTGATGCGCAAGTATCTTTGGTTGATAAAAATGGCATCCTAATTCATCAAACTAAAAGCGATAATACAGGAAAAGCGGAATTATGGGCTGCCCTATTTGACCAGCAAACTACCAAAAATAAGCGCTACAAAATGATTATTGAGGATGGTATCAAACAATATACCATTCAAGAAGCGATTCCTTTTCAACAAGGGATGAATAGTTTAAAAATCCCTACGCCTTGCCATACCCCACAAAATCTAGACATTATGATGGTCGTGGATGCTACTGGTTCTATGGGCGATGAATTATTGTACTTAAAAACAGAGTTAACCGATGTTATTCAGCAAACTCAAACTAAGCACAAAAACTTAACGATTAATCTGGGTAGTGTTGTTTATCGAGACCATGAAGAAGAATATTTAACGCGTAAAACGGATTTTTCAACGACTATTGCCCAAACCATTAGCTTTCTAGAAAAACAGTCTGCCGCTGGCGGTGGTGACCACCCAGAAGCAGTAGAACATGCTTTATCTGCCGCTATAGATAGTACGAATTGGAGTAAAAATGCGATTGCCCGATTATTATTTTTAGTATTAGATGCCCCACCACATCATTCGCCAAAAATCGTTCAACAATTGCATGATTTAAGCATAAAAGCAGCAGCAAAAGGCATTAAAATTATTCCTGTTACTGGGAGTGGAATTGGAAAAAGTACCGAGTATTTAATGCGTTGCTTATCTTTGACGACTAATGGAACTTACGTTTTTCTAACGGATGATAGTGGGATTGGAAATCCACATATCGCACCAACTACGGACACCTATAAAGTAGAGTTATTAAATGGTCTTTTGGTTCGATTAATCAATCAATATACCACGGTTTTAAATTGTGAAGCGCCCATAGCCAGTTTACAAAAACAGGAAGAAAAAACAGATAGCAAAACGACATTAGCTAAAAAATTAGGGTTAAAAATTTATCCCAATCCAACAACAGGGCCATTGACCGTTTCTGCAAAAAAAGACATTACGGAAACCTTTTTAACGGATATTTCTGGTAAGATTTTAGCTCGATTTCCAAAGTGGAAAAAAGGAAAAAATGCCCTTAATTTGGGGCAGTACCCTTCTGGTATTTATTTTTTACAATTTAAAACTAGTGAAGGGATATTTAGTAAGAAGGTGTTAGTTAATCATCAATTGATTGCTCAGAATTGACCGTAAAAAGGTAGCTTCATCACCACACAATATTAATTGAAATCTTTTTACAAGAAAAATAAAAAAAAAAACCCTCAAAATTCCATAATTTTGCAGATTATGGAAAACAACTCAATCTTTGAGCATTTTCGCCGACAAAAATCTGGAGATTCTAAGGCAAAATCGCATCCCAAAATTTATTTTCAAATTGATTTTGATGATTACGGAGCTTACCTCGCTGTAGTAGACGGTAAAGGAAAGAAGGTTGAAGTTAGCTACTTGGGCTATAGTGGTGTTATCCGCAACCTCCTTCGTTCGATAGAACAAATTTCCGAAAAGAACAGCTTTGTCATTGATTGGGAAAAACCTGTCGAGCGTATTTATTTAACAGAACACGACTATTTAGTAGACTTATTGAAAAGAACCCTAAATGTAGTGAATAAAGACATGGAGCCGCTTACATTCTCAGAAACATTAGGGCAATTAGCCATTCGATTAACGAAGGAAGAAAATATTGAAAGACTAGCTACCAATGAGCCATTTTGGAAAAGTGAAGTACAATTACTTATTGATAATGAACAATATGATACTTTTCAATTATTAAATGAGGAAACCGTTTGTATAGACCGACAAATCTTTGATATTCAACCGCTTGGCAGTGGTTTTAAAAATCTCACCTATTTTCAAACAGAAATAAAAGAATCAGATACCACCGTTTTTTTCTCTCTTTTATTTTCTTATTTGGATAACATTACTTTGTCTTTCGCAGATTATCAAGTGATTTACAGCGAAGAAAAAATTTACGCCCGACCAAGTCTAGTTTTTGAAAAGGTGGATGTAGACGACTCTCTATTTATGCGGGTAGGACAATCCTTGCCTGATTTGTCTGTGAGTGTTTTGGAACAATTTGATTTGTTTAAATATGCAGAAATCAATGAATTAGAAAAGCAAATAACGGTCAAATATATCGAACAAGACCCACTCGAAGAAGTGACGCAATTGGTCAGTAAATTATTAAAAAAGCATACACCCAAAAAGAAAAAAGAGGAACGCACAATCGTCGTTTTTGAAGATGGTTTATTTATTATTCCAAGAGAGGTGGCGAGTGGGTTTATTTATAATGAATTGGTAGAATTATTAACCCAATTTCAAGTTTTTGGTGCTGAAAAATTAAAATCTTATAAAATATCAACGAATCCGCCAAAAGTCAATATGAATTTATCGCATTCAATTGACTTTTTAGAAGGAAGTGTGGATTTATCCTTTGGAGAAGAAAAAGTCGATTTATTTGATGCTATTGCCCAACTACGCAAGAATAATTACATCAAATTAAGTGATGGCACGCATGCCTTGATGAATGACGCCTATGTTAAAAAATTAGAGCGCATTTTTAGAAAGAAGGAAAAGGGAAAAGTAGAATTATCCTTTTTTGATTTGCCGCTAGTAGAAGAAATGATTGAAGAAAAAGTCACAGGCAAACAGTTTAAAAAATCTAGAGCAATTTTTGAGGGCTTTAATACCATTGCTAGTAAAAGATACACTTTACCTAAATTAAATGCCACTTTACGTCCCTATCAAAAAGATGGCTTTAAATGGATTCAGTATTTACAAGATAATAATTTAGGTGGTTGTTTGGCAGATGATATGGGCTTGGGTAAAACCCTACAAACCATCGCTATTTTAGCAAAAGCTTATCCCAAAGAAAAACTACCTACTTTAATCGTCATGCCTCGAAGTTTACTTTTTAATTGGCGGTCAGAGGTAGAAAAATTTGCTCCACAATTAACGACGTATACTTATTATGGCACCAATCGAAATATTGTAGACGCCAGAAAACATCACTTAATTTTCACGACTTATGCTTTGATGCGGAATGATATAGAAATTTTCCAAGAAGAAGATTTCTTTTATGTCATTTTAGATGAATCGCAGAATATTAAAAATCTACAAGCACAAACCACCAAAGCAGCCATGTTATTAAGTGGCAAACATCGACTGGCGTTGAGTGGAACACCAATTGAGAATAATTTAGGCGAATTATATTCATTGTTCCGATTTCTGAATCCAAGTATGTTTGGAACCGTTCATCAATTTAGTCAAAATTACCTTGCTCCTATCCAGAAAGACAATGATAAGGCAGCCATTCAACAATTGCGTAAGAAAATATTTCCTTTTATTCTTCGCCGTTTAAAAAAGGATGTTTTAAAAGATTTACCTGATAAAATCGAGCAAACGCTATTTATTGAAATGTCCGAAAAACAACGTAAACTTTACGAAAGTCGGCGTAGTTTCTATAAGACCGCAATTGAAACATCAATTGCGACCAAAGGAATGCAACAATCTCGATTCTTTATTTTTCAGGCATTGAACGAATTACGGCAAATTGCTTCTACGCCAGAAAAATATAGCGAAGGAAAAATTGTATCCCCGAAAAGGGAATTATTACAGGAGCAATTAATGGATAGTGTAGCCAATGGACATAAAGCCTTAGTTTTTGTCAACTTTTTAGCAACTATTGAATTAATAGCCGACCAACTAGAAGAAATGGGCATTGGTTTCGTGAGTATGACGGGTGCAACGAGAGATAGACAGGCTTTAGTCAATCGTTTCCAAAATGACCCTAATTGTAAAGTTTTTGTAATGACCCTTAAAACGGGTGGAACGGGTTTAAATTTAACAGCAGCAGATAATATCTTTATCTTCGACCCTTGGTGGAATGTAGCTGCCGAAAATCAAGCGATTGACCGAGCGCATCGAATTGGGCAAAAAAATAAAGTATTGGCCTATAAATTAATTACCGAAGGCAGTATCGAAGAAAAAATAATGAAATTGCAGCAAATGAAAAAGGAACTATTTGATAATGTAATTTCGTCAGATGGTGCTTCTTTGAAAGCCTTATCGGAAGAAGATATTGATTTTATTTTATCGTAAACAAGGTTTAAAGGTAAAAGGGTATATAGGTTTATAGGTTTATAGGTATATAGGTTTAAAGGTAAAAGGGTATAAAGGTTTAAAGTATTAACCATAAAGCCCCAATGTTTTGGACGTATTACTGAATAACTTCCCATTATCCAGTGATTTTCAAGGTGTTAAATTATCTAGCAATGTTAATTGCCGAATTAATATTGGGAAGTTACTGGATAATAGGGCCTCCAAAATCATTATCATTGAGATATTGCGGTCAATAGTTTAAAGGTACAATTACTCTACCCGACGGTTTTTAAAATTGTCCCAAAAGCTGCCTTTGGCAGCAGGATAAAGAGGTTTGGAGGTAGCAAATCATTGTTTTGCTTTAGGCAAAAAAAGGGTAGAGTAAGGTACAACATTGTCATACTCATAACCCATCATTTATAACTCATAATTCAAGTAGGTGTATATAAAAAACCAGCATGATTTAGTAGCAGATGCCTTTGAGAAAGGCTATAGTTCAGCAGACTTAAAGGAAAGTTTTTTTGTCTTAACTAGAGATTTTGTACAAAAGAATATGACTTTACTGGTTCGAGAAGAGGTGCCTAAAAAGGTTGTCTTATTGGGAACGCTCAAGAATTTGACCAAACGAGAAATGGCGCTGTTTGTCACCATTCCCTACTTAAATAAACAGTTATTTACCGCTTTTAAGTTTTCCTTGTCTAATGAGGTTGAAAAATTATTAAATGAATTAGTTTTTGAAGAAAAAATGACCCAAGCAGAGATTGAAAAAAGATTGGGCATTAAAGTTTATGATACTCAAAAAAGTAGGTATAGCGGCTACGAGCAAATTAGTATTAAAGAAGGATTTAAATTTTTTCGACATGTCAATATCCACCGCTACTCTACCTTAAAAAAACCAGAATATACTTTTTATCTAGAGCCGTCTGTACGGCGGATTATTGCCATTTATTATGACAAGCCAACCAATTCTAGTATTACGTCCATAAAAGAATTAGAAGAAACGCATTATGTGTACGACAAAGGGCAAGTTGATATTATGTTGGAATTGCCCCGTTTAATGGCTTATGCCCAGCAAGGAAACATTAAAGTATCCAGTAAAGGCAAACCCGCAGCTAGTACATTAGGTAAAATGCAACGCAAACTCAACTTGGCAGAATTTTATCCCAATGAAAAGGTAAAATCCACGAGCTTATTGCGAACCAATTTATTAGCTGGTTTAATTGCTACTATAGGCGCTGCTACAAGCACCACCGAACTAAGTACCTTTATCAAGACGTTAATCCAATCCTATTATGCCAATAACTACCGATCTATTCATCAATTACTGACTTATCTAAAAGGAACTGGACATGTTGATACTTATTATTTAGTGCATATAGAACATCATTTAGTCCATTTATTAGGAGAGTTACCAGAAAATGAATGGGTATCCGTAGCAAATATTTCAAAATATCTAAAATTTAACTTTAAAGACATTCGTCCAATTAAAGAATATATTGCTCGGAACAAATTGTATTACGAATATGATGCGGCCGTCAAATATGAACGTTATGCTTATCGTGAATCAAAGCATTATATTGATAACGCCCGTTATGATAAAGCGATTACCTTGCCTACACTCCAAGGCAGTTTATTCTTATTTGCAGCTTTTGGCTTATTAGATATAGCGTATAATGAGATAGATGCAACGGTAATGGGACAAACTTGTAATGCACCTTTTGATGGTTTAAAATACATTCGATTAAATAATTTAGGCGCTTATGTAGCAGGAAAGCAAACTAAATATGATGCCCCACAAGAAGTTAGTCATTCGACCATTGAATTGTCAAAAGATTCCTTAACCATTATTTCTGATAAAAATGACCCAACAGCAGCCATTATATTAGAACCTTATACAGAAAAAGTAACACCCAATCGTTTTCGGACTGATTTTTCTATTTTTTTAAAAGGAATTAGCGATAAAAAGGAATTAGCGGATAAAATAAAAATATTCAAGCAATCTGTCACAGCCGACCTTCCACCTAATTGGGAAGCGTTCTTTGAACAACTCAGTCAAAAAATTGACCCCTTAACGCAGGTAACGACAATGCACGTCTTCCAAATACCTGATAATAATCCTGATTTGATAAAATTAATTGCACGGGATGCCAAATTAAAGAGCTTGTGTTTTAAGGCAGAAGGGTATCATATTCTAATACCTAAGAAAAAATTTGCGCAGTTTAAGGCTCGTTTGCGAGAATTTGGGTATTTGATGAGTAGTTAATTATTGGTATTTATTCCGCAAAGGGCTTAGAGCAAAGGGCGAAGGTGCATAATAGATAGTCAGGTAAAAACTAATAATTATCCGTTGCCTTCATTTATCCGTTGGTAGAAAATAGACCAACGGATAAATGAAGGCAACGGATTTAACGAGTTAGATGATATTTTAAATATTTTTTAATATCAATCTTTTATCTGACGCTCTAAAAATAAGCAAATAGCTGACAATCTTTAAGATATACAACGAAAAAATTGTCAAATACAAATAGGTCTACGCTTTGCCCTCTGCCCAATGCTCTTTGCTAAATAGTAACAATTATTATTTCATTAAGTAATATGTACCCGTTAGATTAATCAATAAGTCGATTATAAAAAAAAATAAAAAAAATTAATCAAACATTTAGCCCCAAAATAAAAACCGCACAACTAATTGGTAATCAAAATTTTACAATCGGTTTTATCCTAAAATTATTAACAGATACCTCCCCTCTAAATTGCTTAATTTACAATCAGATTTCCTTTGATAATTTCTTTACAAAAACAAAATTTATACATTTGCGTTTGTTTTGGTAAAACTTTTCTGATTTTTTTACCGTTAAGGACGGGTAAACAGCATTCCATTTTTAACTATTAATAACTATTTTTTCGGTTACCTATATATATAGGTATAAATAAGTACCGATAATAAAATATAGCTACAAAACATATAATTATGCCAAAGAACCTTTTAATTGTTGAGTCACCTGCAAAAGCAAAGACAATTGAAAAGTATCTCGGTAAAGACTTTAAAGTCAAGTCCAGCATTGGACATATACGGGATTTGCAGAAGAATGATAAAGGTGTGGACATTGAAAATAATTTCAAGCCCAGCTATGTTGTTCCACCAGAGAAAATCAAGGTAGTCAAAGACTTACGAGCATGGGTAGATAAAGTAGATGAAGTTTGGCTCGCAACGGATGAGGACCGAGAGGGAGAGGCTATTTCTTGGCACTTATGCAAAGAATTAGGCTTGGATGAGCACCAAACTAAAAGAATTGTTTTTAGAGAAATCACAAAAACAGCTATTCAAAAAGCCATTACTCAACCTCGAACCGTCGATTTAAACTTGGTCAATGCGCAACAGGCAAGACGAATTTTAGATAGATTGGTTGGCTTTGAATTATCTGGTACTTTATGGAAAAAAGTAAAAGGACAACTGTCCGCAGGTAGAGTACAATCTGTTACCGTTAAACTAGTGGTCGAAAGAGAAAGAGAAATCCAAAATTTCACCACTAAACCATTTTTCAAAATCTCTGCAATTTTTGATGTAAAAAATGCACAGGGTAAAATGGTAGCACTGAAAGCAGAATCTCCTGTAAGATACGATACCGAAGCAGAAGCACAAGCCTTTTTAGATAAATGTAATCCTGCTAATTTCACGATTGGTAAGATTGATGTCAAACCAAGAAAAAGGAAGCCAGCAGCGCCTTTTACGACCTCTACGCTACAACAAGAAGCTAGTAGAAAGTTAAATTTTGGTGTAAAGCGAACCATGTCTAATGCGCAACGCTTATATGAACAAGGTTTCATTACTTATATGAGAACCGATTCTACCAATTTAAGTGAGCAGGCAATTGGAGAAATTGCAGATATAGTGGAGCAGGACTTTGGTAAGGATTACGTAAAAACTAGACAATATAAAAGTAAAAAAGCGGGTGCGCAGGAAGCACACGAAGCCATTCGACCTACTTATTTCAACCAGCAGGTAGTTACTCAAGATAGAGACCAACAACGGCTATATGATTTAATCAGAAAGCGGACATTGGCTTCTCAAATGGCAGACGCTGAGATAGAAAAAACAACGGTTAAGATTGATATTTCCACGATGCAAGGGACTCAATTAAACGCAGTTGGAGAAGTATTAAAATTTGATGGATTTTTAAAAGTTTATATAGAATCTACAGATGATGAAGAGGATGATGCCGTAGATGGCGTATTGCCTCCATTGCGTTTAGGGCAAATGTTAGATTTAAACAAAATAACTGGTTTACAGCGTTTTACACGTGCTCCTTCAAGATATACGGAAGCTAGTCTAGTTAAAAAACTAGAAGAATTAGGCATTGGTCGTCCTTCTACTTATGCGCCAACGATTGGCAAAATAATGGAAGAAAAAAGAGGCTATGTAGTCAAAGAAAGTAGAGAAGGCGTAGAACGGGAATACACCGTTTTGACTTTATCAAATAATAAAGTAGAAAAGAAAATAGAAACCGAGATTACGGGTTCAACTTCTAATCGCCTCTACTCTACCGATTTAGGTAAAATTGTGGTTGATTTCTTATCGCTCCATTTCCAGAACATTATGGATTATGGCTTTACTGCTGGTATTGAAGAAAAATTTGATGAAATCGCCGACGGAAATGAGGAATGGACTTCCATGCTCAAAACCTTCTATACGCCTTTCCACGAAACAGTTACGCATACCATTGAAAATGCAGATAGAGCATCGGGAGAACGTATCTTAGGTAAAGACCCAGAAACGGGCCGAACGCTATTGGTTAGAATGTCTCGATACGGTGCTTTGGTTCAGATTGGCGCACCTGATGAATTAGCAGAAAAAGAAAAGCCTAAATATGCAAATTTACGACCGGGGCAATCCTTAGAAACTATTACCTTCGAGGAGGCCATTGACTTATTCCAGTTACCTAAAGATTTAGGAACTTATCTGGATAAAGAAGTTACTGTTGCTATCGGTCGATTTGGGCCTTATGTCAAATTTGGCGATAAATATGTGTCGATTCCAAAAGGAGAAGACCCAATGACCATTACCTTGGTAAGGTCTCAAGAATTGATTGATGCCAAAATAGAAGAGGAACGACCAATTGGTACGTATCAAGGTATTCCTTATACTAAAGGTAAAGGACGATTTGGCCCGTTCTTAAAATGGGATAAATTCTTTGTCAATATTCCAAAGCGGTTTGACCCTGATAATTTAACGACCCAGGAACAACATGATTTAATAGCGGCAAAAATTGAAAAAGAAGCCAATCGATACGTCAATAACTGGGAAGAAGAAAAAATTTCTGTCCAAAACGGTCGATGGGGACCATTTATCAAATTTGGTAAGTTGAATGTTAAATTACCAAAAGGTAAAGATGGTAAAATGACTTCTGAAGAGGCTAAAGAATTGAGCCTAGAAGATGTAAAAGCGATTATTGAAGAAGAATTGCCAGGTGCTTTAGAAGCAGCTAAGCCTAAGAAGCGGAAGAAGAAAGCAACGAAGAAAAAGTAGGCAGTTAGCAGTTAGCAGTTAGCAGTTAGCAGTTAGCAGTTAGCAGTTAGCAGTTAGCAGTTAGCAGTTAGCAGTTAGCAGTTAGCA
>JBGCFJ010000469.1:0-5095 GCA_045106885.1 Saprospiraceae bacterium | reverse complement strand
TATTTCAGCCCGAAACCAAAGATTTTAATACCCAGAAATATCTTATTGATATTCAACACATAAAGACTGAACACGGATTAGCCAACTTAACAACTACCGCTATTTGTAAGGATAATCAAGGATTTATTTGGATTGCCACAGGTTACGGTTTAAACAGATACGATGGGAACAATTTTAAATTATTTACTAAAGAGGAAAATGGATTATATAGTAATGGATTAATACACCATATAAAGAAAGACGAGGTAGGTAATTTATGGATTTATTATGGAAAATTTACAGGATCGACTTATACTTACTATGGGACAGAAGCTATTGATATCTTTAATCCATTGACCGAGGAAGTAAAACCTTTTGAGCATTTTTTAGAAAAACCTGCTCCTTTTAAACTTTCTGACATTATCCATACTACTCTTAACGACCCTAAAAATAGGGTATGGATTCCTACCAACAATGGAACACTTTTTCTCTATGAAAATGGAGCGTTTAAGAAGGTTTTCGAACAAAAGGGGCTTTTGATGCATCATATCACCATTGATACTCAAGACAAAATTTGGATAGGTAATCAAAATGAACTCTTATGTATCAATAGGCTTGGCGAAATACTAGAAACGGTTAGTTTACCAAACCAACTTAATGATTTATGGTTGGGAGCAAATGATTCTTTATGGCTTTCAACAATAGATATAAAAAAAATAGCGGAATCAGGCTATAATTATTCAATAGCTTTGTGGTCTAAATCGAAAAACGGTCAATTGGTCCCTTTTCAACTAACCCATAATGGACATATAGCTAATATTGTAGAAAATAAACCCGATTATCCTTCTATTCATCGTACTCGAAAAGGAAACTGGTATACGAACTTTAATCGCCATGGCCATATATTTAATAGTAAGGGGGAATTGATTTTTTTAGAGGAAAATACTAGTTGGCGTTTCACTAATATTTTTGAAAAGGAAGATGCTTTGTGGACTGCCACAACTACAGGGGTAATCAAAGCAAGTGTGACCACAAATCCTTTTGAGTTAATTCATAGTAGAACCGATATGCTTTCCGATTGTAGAGGTATCACTTCAGATGAAAAAGGAAATATTTACTTCACTAATACGTATGTATATCAATGGAATCCTAGAAATCGGGAACTAAAAAAATTAAGCTCTTTACCGGGGACTTATGCATTATCATATATGGACAGTCTGCTATGGTCGAGTGTCTACTCTAGTAAATATATAGGTTTTGACTTGAATTTAAAAACAGGAGAAGCAGTAAAATACCCTATGCCTAGCGTTTCTGGAGTCTATACTTTATTAAAAACCAAGCAACCTTATCAATATTTAGTTGGGCAAGGAGAAGGACTTGCTTATATAGATATTCAAAAGAAAAAAGGATTTCCTTTTCTGAAATATAATGACTTTGATACCCTTAAAAATAGCGCTATCAATTATATTCATCAAAACTCAACTGGGATTTGGCTGGCTACAGAGCAAGGCGTGTTGTTGATGAATGAACAACAAGGTATTATTCGACAATTTAACATTGTTACAGGAGATTTACCCCTTAATAATATCCGTCATATTCACGAAGATGAAGCTGGTCTATTTTGGTTAGCTACTAAAGGTGGTGGTATTATAAAATGGCAACCTCCTATAAATGGCGAAACCACCTCTAACAGTCAGCAATTTACAACAAAAAATGGAGGACTTTCTAATGACTATATTTATGCCATTTATGGAGATGATTATAATAGATTGTGGTTCACAAGTGATAATGGCTTAATGTGTATGGACAAAGCTTCTTTTGAAGTAACTACTTTCTTAACAGAAAATGGCTTACCTCATAATGAATTTAATGCTACTTCCCATTACCAGGCAAAAGATGGTACGCTTTATTTTGGCGGTTTGGGTGGCTTAATTTCTTTTCATCCCAAGAGCTTTAACCTAAATTTACCGAATAAAGCACCATTAGAATTACTTGATTATTATGTACTAGAAAAAGATGCTCCCAAAACGATTAATAAGACTAAAGAGTTAAAGGCTACTCAGGAAATTATTTTGAAACCTACAGATAAGTTTATTGAATTACATCTTGCTTTATTAGATTTCGAAAATGATGGACATCATCGATATGGTTTTAAAATAGAAGGATTTAGCGACATGTGGAAGGAGGTTAATCAAAATATCGTAGAGATTAATAGTCTACCTTCTGGCAATTATACCCTAAAAATTAGAGGGCGGAGTAATAACACAAATTGGGCGGAGAAAGAATTAGTTATTCCAATTAAGGTACTAAAACCTTTCTACTTGCAATGGTGGTTCCTACTAGGAATCTCAGGATTAGTAGCTAGTGGACTAGCAGTTTTTGTAAAATGGCGCTTAGCTGAACTCGAAAAAAAACGTCAAGTGATGGCGATTCAAGAACTAGATAAATTAAAGACTCGCTTTTTTACGAATATTACCCACGAATTTCGTACTCCCCTTACCTTAATTACTGGCCCTTTGGAACAAATTCTTCCAACAATTCAAACTGCTCCTATCCGACAGCAAGTAGTTGGGGTAATAAGAAATGCGAAACACCTTTTAGGATTAATCAATCAATTACTTGATTTGGCGAAAATGGAAGGCGGGCAAATGAAGGTAGAAGTGACGCATGGAGATATTATCGCCTATACCCAAGATTTGGTCAATCAACTCCAACCTTTAGCTAAAAATAAACAACAAAATTTAAGTTTTTTAACGGATCAAAAGCATTGGAAAACCAATTTTGATGAAAAAAAGTGGCACAAAATTGTTTATAACCTCCTTTCTAATGCTATTAAGTTTACGCCCGAAGCAGGTAATATCCAATTGATATTAATAAACTGCCAAATAGATAACAAAGAGTTAATCCAACTAGAAGTAAAAGATACAGGTATAGGAATTGAGCCTAATCAATTAGAAAAAATATTTGACCGATTTCATCAAGTAGATAGCTCCAATACCAGAGTATATGACGGAACAGGAATTGGATTAGCACTTATTAAAGAATTAATTGAATTACAAGGAGGGCATATTTCAGTTCGTAGCGAGCTAAATAAAGGGACGACCTTTTATATAAAAATACCTGTTCTGGAGACCAATAATACTACTGTTTTACCTAACTTAATTCCTACTATTGATAATGCCTTATTCCCTGAAGTAATGCCTGAAAAATTAGTTACTACCGCAGTTATTACAAACGACGAGATAAAAGAAAAATTAAAAATATTGATTATCGAAGATAATGACGAAATGAGAGCATATATTGGTGGACAATTGGATAGAGACACCTATGAAATTATAGAAGCGAGTAATGGTATAGATGGGATTGAAAAAGCACAAGCTATCATTCCAGATTTGATAATCTCAGATGTAATGATGCCAGGGAAAGATGGTTTTGAAGTGACTCAAACGCTTCGGAATACGATTAGCACTTCCCATATTCCTATTATTTTATTGACAGCTAAAGCGGCATTAGAAAGTAAGTTAGAAGGTTTAAAAAGGGGAGCAGATGCTTATTTAACAAAACCATTTAGTTTCAAAGAGTTGACTGTTCGTATTGATAAATTGATAGAAACTCGACAGTTTTTGCAGCAACGTTTTCAAAAAGGAATTATTAATTTACCTGAAAATAAAACGATTCTTCCTTTTGAAGAAGAAAATGAATTTATAAAAGAAATTCGAGCAATAATAGACACTCACCTCAATGCTACTGAACTTAATGGGGCATTTATTGGAAAAGAAGTAGGCATGAGTAGGATGCAACTACATCGGAAGCTTAAAGCCTTAATCAACCAATCCGCTACGGAATTGATAAAGGAAACTCGTTTGCAAACAGCTCATCAATTATTAATGAAAGGCGAATACAATAGTTCTGAAGTCGCTTATCGAACGGGATTTAATACGCCTGCCTATTTTTCTAGTACTTTTAAAAAACGGTTTGGAATCTCGCCTTCAGATGTAGTAAAGAAGGCGTCGAATTAGTAGTCTTAAACACTCTTATAGCCCTGAATTTACATTCAGAGAAAGTGGTGAAAATATTACGCTATTGAAACGTTGACAGAGTTGAAATTCCTCCTGCTTTTACCTGAGTCATTTGTTATTATCATACTACCTCACCCTTCAGTTTTAACCATTAGTTAACCTCCTTTTGAAGGAAGTTTTTATTTAAATAGGTTTCGGGTTTTAAAGTATAATTTTTGACATTTTTTTGCAAAAAGCCCCATTTTTCTCCCTTATGTTACGAGAGTGAAAGCATTTGTTACGAGATTGAAAGCTGATATTACAAAATTAAAAGCATTTGTTACGAGAGTGAAAGCTAAATTAGACAAATAAATAGAAATTTGCTAAGCAGTCTAGATTATATCTATCAAATACACTAGATTAAAATAAAGAATAATTTTTTTTTAAACATTAGACGTTTTAAATTAAAATAAATCGAAATCCCTATGTGAGACGGTCAGGTCGTCAAGCATCAAGTAAATTTATTTTACTTAAAGAGTAATAAATCTTAAATTTTATGAGAAAGCTTAGAGTATTTGAAGAAGCATGGCTTCGAAAAATTGATGAATTAATTGAAGTTAATTTAAACAATTCCCACTTTACAACAGAATCTTTAGCATTTCAATTGAACCTTAGTAAAGCCACCTTATATAGGAAGGTAGTAAAATTACTTAACATTCCTCCTTCCGATTATATTCGGCAGAAAAAATTAGAAAAAGCACGGATGTTAGCTTCTTCCTCTCGCGATTACAGCATAAAAGAACTAGCTTCTATGGTCGGTTATAGCAGACACGACCATTTTGCTAAGATATATGGAGCAACTTATTAAAGCACTCCCTCCTTGTGGTTGCCCCGTGACTAGGGCAACCACAAGGGATTGCCCGTACAGTTCTCGAATCACAAATTTATCTGATGCAGGGTGTACTTGGATAAACTTGGGCAAAGTGGCAGAAATAAGCAACCATTTATACCGCCTTTTTCCCTTCTAAGAAACTCAAAAAATGCGTCCATAATCCATTATGCAAGCATTTTTTGAATTCCTTAGAAGAAAAATTGACTGGTCTAACTGGCTAATTATT